>CAZWZZ010000722.1:0-3879 GCA_964638395.1 uncultured Caldilineaceae bacterium | reverse complement strand
ACGGCTACCGCCTACTCAGGATGCGTTTGTCGCTCAACTGCGTAACTCCTATTCACAACGAAACAAGAGGAACGCATCAATGAAAACAATCCTTATTCTCCGTCACGCCAAATCAGATTGGGGCGATCCCAGTCTGGTCGATTTTGAGCGTCCGCTGGCCAAGCGGGGGCTGAAGGATGCCCCCCGGATGGGGGCGGTTTTGGCCCAATTCGAGGCTGTGCCCGACCTGATTCTTTCCTCCCCGGCCAAGCGGGCCAAACAGACCGCCGAGCTGGTGGCCAAGAACTGCGGCTACAAAAAGTCGATCCGCTGGCAGGAGGATTTTTATGGGGCTGATAGTGATGAACTGATTGGCACGCTCCGCAATCTGCCGGAGCGGGTGGAGCGGGTGATGCTCGTTGGTCACAACCCCACGCTGGAAGAGACAGTGGCCGCGCTGCTGGCCGGGGATGAGGCGGATGGTTGGGGCGTCACGATGTCGATCCGCATGCCGACGGCGGCGCTGGTCTGTCTGGATGTCGATATTGTCGATTGGGCGATGCTAGAGCCGGGTGAAGCGACGCTGCGTTGGTTCGTCATCCCTAAACTCATCAAGGCCATTGCGTAATATCGCCTTTGCCCGAAGATTGAATTTTTGACAGTCCTGCCGACTGCGATTATACTAAGTTTCCCTTTTTAGGCGTTTATTCCTAAAGCAATTTAGCATTGCTGTGGTTCAGGCGGTTTCTCAAGTCCATCTCAGCCTAACTACCCCTTGCCGCCCCAAAATTTACTGGTCAAGCAAAACATTCGACACACAAAACTGTATGGCTACTCCTGAAACGGCTGAAACTTACGATGTCACCAAATATGAACGGCCCTCGGTTACGGTTGATGTTGTCATTTTTACCATTCTTGACGAACAGTTAAAGGTTCTACTAATCAAACGTAAAGCCTGGCCACACGAGGGAATGTGGGCCATTCCCGGCGGCTTTGTCCGTATGGAAGAAAGCTTGGAGGATGCGGCCTATCGGGAGTTAGCGGAAGAGACCAACGTCACCGGCGAGCAGGTCTACCTGGAACAGTTGTACACCTTTGGCGAACCCAACCGGGACCCCCGGACGCGGGTCATCACCGTGACCTATTTTGCTATCGTCGCCGCCGACCAGATCGATCCGCGAGCAGCGGATGATGCGGATGAAGTGGGCTGGTTTTCCGTCTATGATCTACCGGCTCTGGCTTTCGATCACGACGATATTCTCGATTATGCCTTGACCCGCCTCCGTTACAAGTTGGAATACACGGCTGTTGGCTTCCAACTGTTGCCGGAAAAATTTACCCTCCGGGAGTTACAAGATGCTTACGAAATCGTCCTGGGCACCAATCTGGATAAGGGTAATTTCCGTAGTAAGCTACGCAAAACACAGGTTGTGGAGAAGGTTGACGGCTACCGGGATACCGGGGGCCGCCCCGCTCGTCTATACCGCTTTCGGGAGGATGCGGTAGCCGAGATTAAAGCTCGACGTTTGTTCCCATGATTCAATCGTAAGCGCGTAGGCAACGGGGCCACCGCCGCCCCTCACCCTACCCCCTTACAAACTAACAGTTCTATAAGGAGTGGATATGCAAGTACTAGCGATTTTATTGGCCGGAGGGGCCGGCACGCGCCTCACTGTGCTTTCGGACAAGCGGGCCAAGCCGGCCGTTCCCTTCGGCGGCAAATATCGAATTATTGATTTTACCCTGTCCAACTGTGTCAATTCCGGTATTTATGATGTGGCCGTCCTGACCCAATACCGTCCCCATTCGCTCAACGATCATATCGGTATCGGCAAACCCTGGGACCTGGACCGCCAACGGGGCGGGGTGCATCTGCGCCAGCCGTACCAGCACGGCGGCAGCGATGAATTCGATTGGTATCGCGGCACCGCCGACGCGGTCTACCGCAATATCGATTTCATTCAGGAGAAAAACCCGGACTACGTCGTCGTGCTGTCCGGCGATCATATTTATAAAATGGATTACCGCCCTATGGTGAATTATCATCAGGAAAAAGGGGCCGATTTGACCGTGGCGGTGATGGAGGTTCCTGTCGAGGAGACAGACCGCTTCGGGATTATGACCGTCAATCGCAATCATCGTATCACCGAATTTCATGAGAAGCCGAAAAACAAAGACAAGGGCACGTTGGCCTCGATGGGCATCTATGTGTTTAGCACCGATGCTCTGGTCAAACGCTTGACGGAGGGTGGTCCCGACGTCCCCCGGATCGACTTTGGGCATGATGTTATTCCCAGCATGTTGGCCGAGGACAAAGTGTATGCCTACAATTTCGAGGGGTACTGGGTCGATGTCGGAACCGTTCACTCCTTCTGGGAGACGAATCTGGCCTTGACCGACGCGGCCAATGTGCCGCTCAAGCTGCACGACCCCAACTGGGTCATCCACACCCGTAGTGAGGAGCGCCCGCCCGTCAAATTGGGGCCGCAAGCGCAGGTCATCAACAGTCTGATCTCCAACGGCTGCGTCATCCGGGGCCGGGTCGAACATTCGGTGCTGTCGCCGGGGGTGTATGTCTCACCCGGTGCGGTCGTCAAAGAGTCGATTATCATCAACGACACCTGGATTGGGCCGGGAGCCGTCATCGACCGGGCCATCATTGATGAAAACGTGGTCATTGGGCCGGGGACTTACCTGGGCATTGGCGATGATCTCACGCCCAACAAGGAGATGCCTGGTAAGATGATGACAGGGATCAATGTGGTCGGATCGGGCGCGCAAATCCCTGGTGGATTGCGGCTGGGACGAAATGTGTTAATCCACTCTGACCGCCTCGAGAGCGATTTCTCAGGAACAGAGTTTGCCAGTGGGGAGGCGATATAAGGATGAAAACCTTAGTCATGATTATGGCCGGCGGGGCCAGCGAAAATTTGAGTGTGTTGACGGCTGTCCGGGCCGAACCGGCGATTCCCTTCGGTGGTAAGTTTCGGATTATAGATTTTACCCTGTCCAACTGTGTCAATTCCAGTCTTTACCATGTGGCTCTGTTGACCCAATACATGCCCCGCTCGCTCAACGATCACGTGGGCGTGGGTAAGCCGTGGGACTTGGACCGGTCGCAAGGGGGGGTTCGCCTGCTGCAACCTTATCTGGGGCCGGGCCAGAGCGGCTGGCAACGGGGCACGGCCGACGCCGTGCGGCGCAACCTCGACTTTGTGCAGGAGCAGCGTGTTGACAACATTCTGGTGTTGGCCGGCGACCATATCTATAAAATGGATTACCGCCCCATGATCCACTTTCACGAGCAGTCAAAGGCGGACGTGACCCTGGCTGTGCGCCGGGTTAGCCCCTTCGAGACCCATCGCTTCGGCATCGTTAGCGTTGAGGGGGGGCTGCGCGTAACCGGCTTCAAAGAAAAGCCGCGCCGCTCTAAAGAAACGTTGGCCTCGATGGGCATTTATATTTTCAAAACGGAAGTTTTACAGGATATTTTGGCCGATACCAAGATGAATGACTTCGGACACGACATTTTACCGACAATTATCCGTTCCCATCACGTCTCGGCCTACACCTTCGAGGGGTATTGGGCCGATGTGGGCACGCTACAAGCCTATTGGGAGGCCAATATGGCCCTCCTGGCCGAAACCCCGGCCCTTGATCTGTACGATCCGGATTGGGTCATCCACACCCGCAGTGAGGAGCAGCCCCCCGTGCAAATCGGCAACGAAGCCTGGGTCGGCGGCAATCTTCTCTCGAACGGAACCGTTGTCGAGGGCACGGTCGAGCGGTCAGTGCTGTCGCCGGGCGTGCGTGTGGCTCCCGGTGCGGTCGTCCGGGACTCGGTCATTATGAATGATACCCTCATCGAAGCCGGCGCACGGATCGAGCGGGCCGTCATCG
>CAZWZZ010000721.1:0-3880 GCA_964638395.1 uncultured Caldilineaceae bacterium | reverse complement strand
GCCGAGGTTGAGCCAATAAAAGGGAACCAGAAGCAGCAAAATCGGCTCGACGTGGAGGGCCAGGCGGGATTGAATGGGCGTCATCAGGGTGAACTGGAGAAAGCGGCCCTGGGCCGTGTTCCACAGAGCTTGATCGACGTTGCCCAGGTCGAGACCGTTGGTTTGGAAGGTGTAATGCTGTTGGAGGGCCAGGAGGCTGAAGAAGAGGGCGAAGGTGAGGATGAGGAGCCAGCAGAGGAGGGAGGGGAGGGGGGGAGATTGGGAGATTGGGGGATTGGGAGATTGGGGGATTGGGAGATTGGGAGATTGGGGGTTGAGGCCTTCTTGCTCGCTTGCGCCTCGTTGCTGCTGCTTGGTCATGGTAATTCGACCTCGGTGATGGTGATGAAATCGGTGGCGGCAGCGGGGCGGGAGAGGCGTTGGCCGGTCAGGGGGTCGTAGAGGCCGGTGATGAGGCGGTAGGTGGCCGGGGTAAGGTCGGGAGGCAGGGGCAGGGTGTGGGCATCGGTGATGATTTCGCCGGGGAGCCAGCCGGTGGTGGGCCGCTGACCGGCGGCAGGAAAACCATCAGCCTGGGCCACCAGCCTGCCGTCAGGGGCCAGCAGTTGGGCAAACACCTTATAGCGGCTGGTCAGCGGCGCGGCGGTCTGCCAGTAGAGCGTCAAATCAAGGGCGTCCGGCGAGGGCGTCAGGTCGTAGCCCGCCAGCGACACGCCGCCGTCGAGCGCGGCATCCGGCAGCAGCGTGGCCGTCGCCGGCAGATCAAAGTCGCGGGGGGGGGCGGTCACCGCAACACTGCCCAATTGAAAGGCATCGCCGGCGGGGTCGCTGCTGGTGTGGAGCATCAGCCACAATCCATACTGACCGGTCGGCAGGGTCGGCGGGACGATGACCTCGTGCCGGGAGCGGAGCAGCGCCCCCCGTCCCCACTCGTCGATGGGCAGGGGCAACTCGTCCAACTGCTCGGCCAGCCGTTGGCCGCTGTCGTCTCGCCACTCGAACATCACCCAATCGTTATTGATTCCCCGCAGCCAGGCCGTCAGTGCTGTCGATTCGCGCCAGGCCAGCTCGATGGGGAGCAAATCACCGCTGGTGGCGGTCGTCAGGGGAGAGGTGTAGCCGACTAACAAAGCATCGGGGGCCAGGCGCGTCTCGGTCGCGTGAGGCAGCGCCGGGTCGGCTTGCAACGATTGCCACTCAACGGGCACTTCGCCCAACAGCAGGCCGCCCCCCTGTCCGGTGGGTTGGCCCGTCGCCGGAAGCGTCTGGCCGGAGGCAGGGTCATACAGCCCCACCTCCAGGCGATACGCGCCCGGCGGCGTTCCGGCGGGGATCGACAATTCGTGGGCATCCTCAATCAGTATGCCCGGCTGCCAACGCGCCACCGGCCAGAGACCCATCACCGGCGGGCTGTCGGCGCTGGCCCAAATGCGGCCCCGCGCATCAACCAGACGGAGATAGACGAACCGCTCGGCCGGGGGCTGGCTCAACACCCGCCACTGGAGGGTGACGATGAGCGGCTCCCCGGAACGGGGCTGGGGGTGCAGGTCGTAGCCAACGAGCTGCATCTCCCCGCCAAAGTCGCCGCCGAGGGGGTAGGTCGGGCCGGGGTCGGGCCGGTCAACGGCGACGATGGGGCCGGGGTAGACCCAGGCGTAGTCGATACCGGCCAGCCGCACCGTATGCTCCGGTTGGCGACGGGTGCGGAAGTAATGGATGATGTTGGGGCCAGGAATATCCCGCTGCACCTGGTTGATGTACAGCACCGCTTTATCGGCGGTCAGCAGATTTTCCTGGGGGACGACGCTCTCGACCGTGCCCTCATATAATGAAGGAAGTAATGAAGGAAACAACCATTCGTACCAGGCGGAGACGGTGGTTGGCGGCTGCTCGTTCAGATAAGCCGCCGCCTGGTCCAGCCCCTCGCCCCAACCGACGAGCAGGGTGTGGGGCGCCCAACGCCAGCCGAGCAGGAGGGGGTTGTAGTAGGTCAGGTAGTAGGGATGGTAGGCGAGGGTGAGGATGAGGGCGAGGGGGAGGAGGAGGGTGGAAGGGTGGAAGGGTGGAAGGGTGGAAGGGTGGGGAGCTTGTCCTGAGCGTAGTCGAAGGGTTGGGAGATTGGGAGATTGGGGGATTGGGGGATTGGGGGATTGAGAGGTGGGGCGTTGGAGATTGGGGGATTGGGGATTGGGGGATTGGGATTTTGTCCAAAACTCTTTTAGGTTGTAGAAGGCCAGGCCGGTTAGCAGATAAAAGGTGGGGAAAGCGGGTAGCATGTAACGGATTGATTTTTTGGAAGCGAGGGTCATGATGAGGAGGTAGGTCAGGGCGAAGAGCCAGAGAGATTGGGAGAGTGGGAGAGTGGGAGAGTGGGAGAGTGGGAGTTGGTTATTAGTAATTGGTAAATGGTAATTGGGTGTTTTCGCGTCTCCTCGCCTCTGCTGCGTAATCACCTGCCACACGCTTAGTCCCAGGCCGAGGAGGAGCCAGGGGGTTGATTTGAGCAGGAAGGCGACGGGGTAGAAGGCCGGGCCGGGGTCTTCGACGAACTGGCCGAACCAGAACATGCCGAGGTTGCCCGCGCCCGCTTCCTGGTCGGTCAGGAGTTTGCCGAAGGTGAGGGTCAATGCTTCGAGCGGTTGGCTCCACATCGCGGGCCAGAGGATGATGAAAATTACGGCGGCGATGGCGGCGATGCTGACCAAATCGCCACCTCTAGCCAGCCACCAGCGCCCCTCGCGCCACTGCCGGGTGCCGATGGCCCAGCCGAGCAGCAGCGCTCCCAACATCGGCCCCAGTAAAAGCGCCGTTGATTTGGTCAGCAGGGCCAGGCCGGTGAATAGTCCGCCCAGAACCAACCAGCGTCGCCGCCCATCCCGCAGCCGGAGCAGGAGGGCCACCCCGGCCAGGGTCATAAACAGGGCCAGTGGCGCGGCGATGTGGAACAGGCGGCTGTAGGCGAGGGTGTAGGGGTCGAGGGCCAGGAGGCCGACGCCGAGAAAGGCGGGCCAGCGGCCCAGCAAGGGGCGGGCCAATCCGTACAGCAGCAACAGCAACAGGCTGGTCGCCAGCGCCGTCACGAACCGCCCGGCGGCGTAGGCGGGCAGCCCGTCGGCCAGGCCGGTGACGACCGGGCCGCTCCACCAAGCCACAGTCACGCCGGGATAGCCGATGCCGAGCGTCCGGCTCCAATCCCCCCGACTGACCCCGGCGGCAAAATCGCGGGCATGCTCCAGAAAAAGCGGCTCATCGGCGGTTAGGAAGACGTCGAGATGGAGCAGGCGGGGGATGAAGATGAGCAAAGACAGCCACAGCCAGTCCAGTTTTTGTCGATTTTGGTGTCGCCACATATCATTTTACCCTGAATCCTCTTGATCTCCGCCCCTCGCTCGGCGATGAACTCGCCGAGCTACCCAACAGCACCCCAGCAATGGGGTTTCAAAACAGAAACCGGATTGATCCGGTGCTGTTTCATAGCCCGGAGCATTTATGTCCGGGCGGGCTTGGTTGAAAGCGGCCGTCGTTTGCAAAAATAATAGGCAGCCAGGATTTCGGCTCATTCTCCCACCTCGATCAGGCCCAACCGGACCGCATTTTCGCCGCTGGTGTCGTTTTGCACCGGCAGCCGCGCCCCGGTTTCGAGCAAATAGAGACCCACCCACAGCTCATAACGACCGGGCGGCAGGTCGGGTGGCAGGAAGAGGTCGCTGCTCTCGCGGATGGTCTCGCCGACGGGCCACAGGGTGGTCGGGTAGAGGTCCCCCAGCGGGCGGTGGTCGGCCTGGGCTACGTTGCCGCCGGCGGGCTGGCGGAGATGGACGAACACGGTGTAGGTGTGGTCCATCGGGGCCACCGCTTGCCAATAGAGGGTCAGGCGGAG
>CAZWZZ010000720.1:0-3883 GCA_964638395.1 uncultured Caldilineaceae bacterium | reverse complement strand
GAGACGGCCCAGAAGTTTTTTGAGAGTGGCGAGTATTATTGGAATAGCGGTATCTTTATCTGGCAAATTTCGACCCTGCTGGAGGCGTTCCAAACCTGTATGCCGGAATTCGGCGAGCAACTGGAGCAGATGGATGCGGCCATCCAGCAAGGCCAGGCCATCGATTCCATCTGGGAGCAGATTACCTCCGAGAGTATCGATGTCGGTATTATGGAGCGGGCCGAGAAGGTGGCCGTCGTGCCCCTCGATGTGGGCTGGAACGACGTCGGCAGTTGGGACGCCATCCACGAAATCAACGAGGCGGACGGGAATGACAACGTCTTTTTGAGTGATGATGTGTTTGCCTACGATACCCAGGGCTGCCTGGTGCAGGGTAATGATGACCGGTTGATTGCCACCGTCGGCGTGGAAAATCTGGTCATCATCGACACCGGCGACGCCTTGTTGGTGTGCAGCCGCGAGAAGGCCCAAGATGTGAAAAAAGTGGTGAATTGGCTCGAGGAAAATAATCGTTCCGACCTGTTATAACTGTTTATCCCACCCTGAATAATTCCTGTGGAGCATTACGTATATTATGGAAAAACCGTTGATTGGATATTGTGTCAAGTGTAAAGAGAAGCGAGAGATGAAGGAGGCCGAGGCGGTCTATACCGCCAACGGCACACCGGGGACGAAAGGTATCTGCACCGTGTGTGATACGAAAATGTTCAAGATGGGCCGCACGCCGGCCCACGAACAGGTTCCTCCGCCTGATCCCGCCACGCTGAAGAAGAAGAAATCGAAATCAAAATCGAAGAAGAAAGCCGCCGCCAAAACGAAAAAACGGAAAGGCAAATTGGTCATCGTCGAGTCGCCGGCCAAAGCCCGGACCGTTGGTAAATTTTTGGGGAAAGGGTACACGGTCAAGGCCTCGGTCGGCCATGTGCGCGATCTGTTGCGCTCGCAACTGTCGGTCGATGTGGAGAATGATTTTCAGCCGAAGTACCGCGTGCCCAACGAAAAGCGGCCGGTGGTCAAGGAACTCAAGAGTGTGGCTGCCAAAGCCGAGCAAATCTACCTGGCCACCGACCCGGACCGGGAAGGGGAGGCGATTGCCTGGCATCTGTTGGAAGCGGCTGATCTGGAGCCGGAGCGCACACAGCGGGTCGTCTTCCACGAAATTACCAAAGATGCGGTGGCTGATGCCTTCGCCCATCCGCGAGGTATTGATATGAAGCGGGTCGATGCCCAGCAAGCCCGCCGCATCCTGGATCGGCTGGTGGGGTATCAAATCAGCCCCCTGCTGTGGCGGAAAGTCCGCAGCCGGACCAGCGCCGGGCGGGTGCAGAGTGTGGCGCTGCGGCTCGTCGTCGAGCGGGAGCAGGCAATCGACGATTTCAACCCGGTCGAATATTGGTCAATCGAGGCCGACCTGGCCAAGCAAATAGCGGCTACGGTTGCCCCGGAGGAGCGAGAATTTCGGGCCAGGTTGACCCACATTCGGGGCGAGGCCATCGGCGTGGACAAGGCCCACCTGCTCAAGGATGAGGCGGATACGCAGGCCATCGTCGATGAGCTGGAAAAATCGAGCTACGTCGTCAAAAAGGTCAAAAAGAGCGAACGTCGCCGCCGCCCGGCTGCGCCCTTCACCACCAGCACCCTGCAACAGGAAGCCTCCCGGCGGCTGGGTTTTGGCGCGCGGAAGACGATGAGCATCGCCCAACAGCTTTACGAAGGCATTGACCTGGGCGGCGATGGCACGACCGGCTTAATCACCTATATGCGAACCGACAGCGTCAACATCTCCAAACAGGCCCAAGGGGAAGCCCGGAAATTCATCACCGAAAAATATGGGGAGGAGATGCTGCCGCCGGAGCCGCCCACCTATAAAACGAAGAGCAAATCGGCCCAGGAGGCGCACGAAGCCATTCGCCCGACGAGCGCCTGGCGCGAGCCGCACAAGGTCAAATCCCACCTCAGCCGGGATCAGGCCCGCCTGTACACCCTCATCTGGCAGCGGTTTGTGGCCAGCCAGATGGCCAACGCCCTGTACGACACGATGTCGATCAGCGTCGGGGCCGGTCTGGCTCAGGATGAGCAGGGCAAATGGCCCTACCAACTGCGGGCCAGCGGCTCCCGCATCCGCTTCAAGGGCTTTTTGACCGTCTACGAAGAGTCGCGGGATGAGGATGCGGCGCCCGACACCAGCGAGGGGCTGATCTTGCCTGAGTTGGATGAGGGGGAGGCCGTCGATCTGTTGAAGCTGCTGCCGGAGCAACATTTTACCCAGCCGCCGCCCCGCTACACCGAGGCCAGCCTGGTCAAGACGTTGGAAGAGTATGGTATTGGCCGGCCCAGCACTTACGCCCCGACCATCTCCACCATCCAACGGCGGGGTTACGTCGAGAAGTATGAGAAGCGGCTCTATCCGACCGAGTTGGGTGAGATTGTCAATGATCTGCTGGTCGAATATTTCCCGGACATCATCAATGTCCAGTTTACCTCCCAGATGGAGGATGATCTGGACCGCATCGCCGAGGGGGAGCTGGCGTGGCCCCCGGTGCTGCACGACTTTTATGAGCCGTTCGCCAAAGCGGTCAACTATGCCGAGGAGCATATGCCGGAGGTCTCCATCGCCGATCAGCCGACCGGCGAGATGTGCGAGAAGTGTGGTCACCCGATGGTGTTGAAGTTTGGGCGGTATGGCAAGTTTGAAGCCTGCTCCAACTTCCCGGAGTGTCGCAACGCCAAACCCCACCTGGTCAAGCTGGGCATCCCCTGCCCCGCCGACGGGGGCGAGCTGGTGGAGCGGCGCACCAAGAAGGGGCGCGTCTTCTTCGGCTGCGCCAACTACCCGGAGTGTGAGTGGAGCAGTTGGAAGCGGCCCCTGCCCCAGCCCTGCCCCAATTGTGGGGAGATGCTGGTCCAGAAGAACCGGAACTGGGCGCAATGTCTCAATTGTGAGGAGCAGATTGAGTTGAGCCAACTGCCGGAGCCGGAGACGAGCGATGAGTCGTCCGAGCCGGAGATGGCGGTGGCGTAGTTGTGTGGATGTTTCAATCTTGATAAAACAGACAACTCTGTGTTATTCTTAACAACATTAAAAGCCATAGAGAGGTAGCCACAGTCCCATAGGAAACGTGTGGGCCAGTCGGGGAGGCCGGGCCGCACACCAAGCCAACTTGTTATCATAACAAGGAGCGCCTTATGATTTGTTGCGATCCGTCTCTGTGGCCGGTTTGACATCATTGACGCCAATAACCTACCTGAAACGAAGGTAGATTATTGGCGTTTTTTGTTTGTTCGTCTCGTTCCCCCGCTCCGGCGCTGCGTGGGGCCGGGGTGGGAACGCTGGAGCGTTCCGGCTTCATTGCTACGCGGTGCGTAGGAACGAGTTAAAACAACGGCAATTTGTTGAACACTGACACAATGACCAACACCTGGGACGCGGCCAATCGCCTGACAGAAATCGTCAATCCAAAATCGTCAATCGTCAATCTGTACAATGGGGTGAACGACCGCGTGGGGCAAGTCACCGACGGGGTGACGACCACCTTCGCCCTGGATGGGCAAGGGCTGCCGGAGGTGATCTAAATCGACGAGATGCAAAATCCAATTTCCGGTTTAGCCCGGTCACAGCGATTAATAGAATGAGAGGACGCCACCAAAGGAGACACAACACCATCGACATCCACCAACTCTTCATCAGCGAGGAACCGTACCTTGCCGGTTCAACCCCTGACCCGCTGTCATGCAGAGGGAGACCCGTATCACCGATTCGCTACGATCACCCGGCCCATCGACGTTGCCCTCAGTTTGTCGCCGGCCGCTCTCATATTGTAGCCACCTGGCGGCTGTGCTATAATAACGAAACCTTGATCGCCAGGAGGTGACGGATGGCTGA
>CAZWZZ010000719.1:0-3884 GCA_964638395.1 uncultured Caldilineaceae bacterium | reverse complement strand
TGCGTTCCCGCAACATTGATATTCTCACGGCTCAAGAAGCCGAGCTAAGAGGCAGTTCTGACCAGGAACAATTGGCTTATGCCACTTCATCAAATCGCGTTATTTTTACCTTCAACACCGGAGATTTCGTCAAATTGCACACGGAATATCTCACAATAGGTCGTCATCACGCCGGGATTATTGTGTCTGACCAGGCCCCAATTGGCGTGATTGTTCGGCGTTTACTCAAACTGCTCAACGCCCGTTCGGCGGCGGAGATGCAAGATTGGCTTGAATATCTCAGCAATTGGCGCTAGTGCTTCATTCCAATCCAAAATCGTAAATCCAAAATCCAAAATCCCCCCATCCGCTCCATTCACCCCTCCGCTGTCGTCCCCCCACCCTCCGCCAGCAGCGCCCGGAACGCCGCGTCCGCCCGAATCCCGTCGAAATCGCTGTCCGCCTCGACTTCCGCCACCTGCGAGGCGTCCCGCTCAAAAGCCAGCCGCAGCCAGCGACAGGCCGCCGCCACGTCGCCGCGCAAGGCGTAGCCCGCTGCCACCTGCCGCGCCGGGCCGCCCTCCCCCTCTTGCAGCGAGGTTTTTACGTGGTCAAAGTCGGCCTGCGCTTTATCCTGTTCATTAGTGGCCAGGGTCCCCGCCAGGCATATCTGGAGAGTTTTTTGGGGTTAATCTCAATGGCTTTGTTAAGGTCTGAGAGAGCTGCCTCATAATTTTCTAGGCGATAATAGACGCGGCCTCGCCAGTAGTAATTTGCCCCACTCTTTGGCATTAGCACAACCGCTTTATCGAAGGCTGCCAACGCAACCTCATAATTTTTTAGTTCATAGTGGACCCGTCCTCGCCGGTGATGGTTCCAACCTTCTTCCGGTTGTAACTCGACGGCTTTGTCAAAGTCTGTTAGTGCTGCCTCATAATTCTTTAGCTGATGTTGTATCCGCCCCCGCCAATTATAGTGAGGGCCATTCTCCATCCGTAGTTCAACCGCTTTGTCAAAGTTCGCCAAAGCAATCTCATAATTTTCCAAATGATGATGAACTATTCCTTGCCAGTGATAGTTATAACTACCCTCCGGGAGTAACTCAACTGCTTTGTCGAGATCGGATAAGGCAACCTCATAATTTCCTAAACGATAGTGAGCCATCCCTCGCCAGCGATAGTGGGCATCATTTTCAGGTTGTAACTCGACTGCTTCGTTGAAATTTGTCAGGGCCGCTTCATAATTACCTAAACGATAATAGGTCATTCCTCGTGAGTAGTAGTTTGAACTATTCTCTGGCTGTAGTTCAACGGATTTGTCAAAATCTACCAATGCAGCAGTATTATCTTTAATTCTGTAGTAAAGCCGTCCACGAGTGAAATAGGCTATCCCTTTGAAACCAACCTGCTCAATCCCCAACGCACACAAAGCACTAGCCGCCGCAATCGCTTCTTTCGCAGCCGCTTCATCCAGCTCATCCTCAAACGGCGCAATCAAATGCTCCAAACGTTGGCCCCACGTCTCAGTGTTGGCCGATTGGGTCTCATACCCCACCTGAGCCACAAGCTCGGCGTAAGCCCGGCGGAGGGCCTCGCCGCCATCCTCAAAATATTCCAGATAGGCGGCCAACGTCTCCGTCAGGTGGAGGGTGGGGTTTTGGCTGAGATGGTGGTAGGCCCGCTCGGTTTCGTAGGTACGCCAGGTGTCGTCATCCCGCTGTGTTTCGGTGAAGGGGGCTAACTTGTCTTGGTAATAGGCCGCCATCTGGCTGTGCAGCCGCTCGAACTGGGCCGGGGAGCGGTGGCGCAGGTAGCGCTGCATCAGGGGCCGGACTACATCGTGATAGCGCCAGCTATCGGCCCCGGCCCGCACAAACTCGGTCCCGCTCAACCAGTCGAAGGCGGCGTCGATGGCCGCCTCATCCAAAACGACGGCCAAAATATCCCGGTTGAAAAAGCGGGGGATGCTGGCGGCCAGGGCCATTTCCCGCTGGGCCGAGGTCGCCCCCTGTAAGAAACGCTCGACGGCATCCCCGGCCACCTCCAGGTCGATGCCGCCGGGGGTGGCCGTCAGCAGGGCCAGCAGCACCGGCAGCCGCTCCGACAGTTTCAGCATCTCCGCGATTTGGGCCTCATCGGTGATGCCCGCCCCGGCTAGATAGTCGCGGGCCTCGGTCTCGGTGAAGGGCTGTAGCTCCACCGGCTGGATGGCGTTCTGGGCAAAGGTCCAGGCCTGGCCCAGCGGATACCGCCCGGCGATGACAAAGGAGGTGTGGGCGCTAAATTCGCCAAACGTACCCCGGAGCAGATGGCGCAGCCAGCCGTCCAGGTAGGGCGCGGTTTTTTCGTAGGTGTCGAAAAAGAGGATGACCGGCTGCCTGGCCGAAATCTTGTTCAGATCGCTCAGGAAATAGCCGGTCAGGGCCGCCTCCGTCTCTTCCAGCAGGCGGCGGTCCGTCTTGTTTTTGAACTTCTGGGCCAGGTACGCGGCGGCCAGGCTGGCCTGCTCGGCCACGACATTCTCCGCCTCCTCGGTCAGCAGCACCTCGGCCGCTTCCCCGGCGATAGGCACGCGGCGCAGGCTCTTCATCGTAATTTTGGCCGCGCTGCGGAGGGCAAAATCCCACAGCCCGGTCGGGGCCTGGGGATCGGCCTCCACCTCCTGCCGCATCTCCCGATATGTGTGGTACCGCTCATCGAAGGTGGGGCAGGGCTGGCCCGCCTCGGCCAGTTGCCCGGCCAGGGCCGCCAGCGTGGCCGGGACGCCGACCTGATCCTCATTGACCAACGCCGTCAGCCGCTGGTGATCCTCGGCGATGCGCCGCAACTGTTTGAGGAGAGTGGATTTGCCGACGCCGCCCTGCCCGGATACGGCCATAATCAGGAACAGCGGCTTTCTGGCGGTCAGGTTGCGCTCGAACAGGGCCAACTGCTCCGTGCGCCCGATAAAGTTGTGGCGGCTAAAGCCGGCCAGCGCCTCTTGAAAAGAAATACCGTGGGTCATTGCCTGTCTCCGGTCGATAGGGATTTGGGGCGGAGTATAATGATGTCTGGTGGGGGAGTCAAGAACCGCACATTCAGCCGCCCGCCTGCCCCGGCCATCAGCCCCTCCCCCGCGCCGCTTCATAGCCCCCTGAACAACTCGGCCAGTGCGACATCCAATGCTTGTGAGAGCGCCTCAATATTCCTCAGCGCCACATTACGCACCCCCCGCTCAATTCCGCTGATGTAGGTTCGGTCTAACCCACTCCGTTCGGCCAGGTCTTCTTGAGACAACCCCCGCTCTTTCCGTAGGGTCCTTATTCGCCTCCCAAACTTTTTTGTGATTGAAGTTTCTGTTGCCATCGTCGGCATTATAGTGATTTGTTGTTTATAAGTCTACGGATTATAAGTCACAAAAACTGGCGATCAATTTGCCGTCTACTGAATTTGCCGGTAAAATGTGGACAATGAGTCACGTGATTTTACTACCTCGGACAGCTTAAGGAAGGAATCATTATGAAGCCAATGCTTAACTTTGAAAATGGACGGGTGACGATTGAGCTTTCCCCTTTTCAATGTGCCGACATCGCCGCAGCCTGCCATTTTGCCAGTGAGTACAGTTTTGATGAAAAGATTGACGTCTGGCGGACGTTGGCGGCCCTGTTTCGGGCCTGTACCGTGGCCGGTTACGCCCACGGCCATCTATCTGACCCTGATCTGGAGGCGGTGCTGCATCAACTGGATCTGTTGAATTTTGGGAAAAATATGCAGGAGTCAAGAACATATTGCAGCCAAGATATAACAACGAATTGCAGGGATTAACCGAATCTCCCTTCAGAGCTACATAAAATTCGGTCAATCCTCTTGATTCGTTGTTATATTCAAACGTTGCCACTGCAACATGTATCTGACCAGCACAAATTT
>CAZWZZ010000718.1:0-3889 GCA_964638395.1 uncultured Caldilineaceae bacterium | reverse complement strand
GGGGATGATCTCACCCCCTAGATTTTCCCGCCATCTTGAGGTATCATACTGTCATAATTAACGACACAGGCAGGAAACAACGTATGAATACATTGACCATCGAATACCCGCCCGAAGTCTTGTGGGCCTTGCAGCAGGAACCGGATGAGTTCGCAGCCGAGGCCCGGTTGTTGTTGGCTTTGAAGTTGTATGAAACCGGCAAGTTGAGTACCGGCCTGGCGGCGCAGGTGGCCGGGGTACCCCGCGTTACATTCTTCTACCTGTTGGGGCAACACGGCCTGTCCCCCTTTGGTGAAACCCCGGATGAGCTAGAGGAGGACATGGCCTATGCCCAACGAGCCAGCCGGCGGCCCGGTCGTTCTGAATAACACGCCTTTGGTGGCCCTCTGGTCGCTAGACCAGCTAACCTTGCTGCGCGATCTATATGGCGAGGTGTTTATTCCACCGGCGGTTCAGGAAGAATTTTTAGCCACAGAGCAGACGCTCCGCCAGGCGGCTTTGTCTCAAGCTCCGTGGATTAAACAAATGTCTCTGGCTGACCCTCATCAGGTGCTTGTTTACGTGGGGTTAGATCAAGGCGAGGCTGAGGTTTTGGCCTTAGCGAATGAACAGTCGGCCCGGTTGGTTATTATTGATGAACGTCGGGGACGGCGTTATGCAAAACGGTTGGGATTGCCGTTGACCGGTACCGTTGGTGTCCTTTTAGCGGCGAAAGTGCAGGGATTGGTACCGGCTTTGGCTCCGCTTATCGATCAACTGTTAGCGAACGGACTGTTCTTAGCCCCCAGTTTGGTCGAACAGGCGCTTAAATTAGCGGGGGAGAAATAGCTGGATAGGCCAAACTCAAGGTTTCCCCTGCTGCGTTCGGCTCTCCGTGACCGACATCAGGGGGGCGCGGCCGCGGCCGGTTACGCGGCACCGGCGGCGTGGCTCGGCGGGTGGGGGGCGTGGTGCCGCTGCTCTGGCTGGGGGGGATGATTGCGCTGAATGTTTGAGGTTGCCTCTTATCCGTTGCCTGGGCTATTTGTTCCGGCCAAGTTTGAAGGGGTGTTGCCAGGGAGGCGTTAAGTTTCAGCCCTCAACGCTCGCTCTATTTCAGCTACAAACCGCTTGGCGTTCTCTAACTGGGTTTGGGCATCGGTCAAGCTCACTTCCCAGTAAATATCGTAATCGGACCGCTGGCGTAGTTCAAAGGCTTTAATCAACATCTGATGAAATTCAGGCTCAATGTAGCCACTGCTCCCATTCCTTCAATTTGCTTGCCATAATATTCGACCTTCATCTCGAATATTCTTGAATAGCAACGCGCCCTGTCGCTCCAACCTCCGATAATGGGCGGCATCAATCAAATAGAGCGACACATAGTAAGCGAAATCCATCTGCCACATCGCCTCATACACCAGTTGACGAACTAACGCCTCATCGTCAGCCCTGGCTTGCTTTAACACCACCAATAAATCCACATCGGAGCCAGCCTGGGCCTCGCCTCTGGCGTAAGAGCCGTACAGAGTCAACAGCAGCAAGTTATCCGGCAGAGCTTGGGCTAATTTTGATTGCAAGGCAGCTAACTGGCTTTGCAGGGTCGATTCCAGAGTGATCGTTACCATCATTGATCTCCATAGTGCCCCATTAACGATTTTCTACAGACACTATACCGCCGTTGACTAAGCCAGACAAATATTTAGTCATTTTCCTGCTGAGGGGGGATGATCTCGCTGAATTTTTAGGGCTGTCTCTCCGCGCCGCTACGTTCGGTTTTCCGTGGCCGGCATTCAGTAAAGAAATTAATTGGAGTGAGGTACGCCTTCGGGCCGTTCCGTTCGGCCCGAAGGCGTGCTGGCTCCTACTCAGCTACCTCATCCTCCGGAACGGCCAGGGCCTTCACATCCTCACACAGGGGATTGTTGCGGCTCAACGGCCCCAGCTCAAGATACGCCTCTGAGTCAAGGCCGAGGGTCTGGTTGACGTTGGGCACTTCGGCAATGAACTCGGTGTACAAGTTGCCGTCGTCGTCGCGGGTTACCTCGGTGATGAAGTTGCTGCTGATGGCCTGGCGATTTTCGTCCAGGCGCACCGGGCCGGTCGGCGAGTCGAAAGACATATCGCTGAGGGCTTCCTGGAAGGCTTGCTGCTCATCTGCCAGATCGCCCTCCACTTCGCGCAGGGCAAACATCATCGCTTTGGCGTTGAGGTAATAGCTGTGGGCGAAGGGAGAGGGGGTGCCGAAGCCGTCGGGGAACATTTCCCGGTAGCTCTCCACAAAACGCTCCCAGTCGGGGTCGGGATTGGCGGCGGCCACGGGACCGGCGGCGGGCGTGCCCACCATGTAAGCGGCCAGTTCATCCCCGACTCCTTCGAGAAGTATCGGGTCGAGGGTGAGGCTACTGGCGATCAGGGGGAGCGTGCCGTCCGCGGTTTGATACTGCTCCAGGAACGTGAGGCTATCCGGGCCATCCAGACCGATGTAGAGGGCGTCGATGTCGTCCGGCAAGACGGCGATGATGCCGCTAAAGTCGGTGGTTTCCGGCGGCACCCAGAAGGTCTCGCTGACGTCGCCACCAGCCTGGCAGAAGTCGATGACAAAACCACCCACCTGGCTGTAAGGGAGGGCGGTGTCGGTGGCCAGGGTAGCCACGCGGCGGTACGCTTTTTCCTTATAAACGTAGTCACCCAGACCGGCCATCCATTGGGCGCTATCCATATTGAAGCGGAAAACGTTGGGAGCCGGGTGGCGCAGGGTGATATCTTGCGACTCGACCACGCCACTGAGGAAGGTTTTATCGGGATTGTTTTTGGCGATATCCCGGATGATGAGGCCATCATGCCCCGTCAGCGGGCCGAGAAGAATATCGACCTCCGCCTCTTCGATCAGTTGACGGGCTACATCGAGGGCCTCATTGGGCGCGTCTCCATCGGTAATTTCGATGATGGTGTCGATGGGCCGCCCGTTGACCTGGCCATTGAACTCGGCCAGGGCCATATCCAGCCCCCGCAGGCCATCTTCACCGGCGGCGGCGTAAAGGCCGGTCAGGGTAGTCATCACGCCCACTTTAATCGGTTCGCCATCAGCCTCCCCCGTTTCATCACGGCCAAAAGCTCGCTCCAGGGCAGTCCCGTCCGTCTCTTCTTTTTCTTCCTCTTCTGCCTCCCCCGCTGTCGTGTCGGCCTCTGTCTGGTCAGACTCAGACTCCTGGGTTGTGTTCGTCTCTGCTTCCTCGTCGCCGGCGTCAGCCGCAACCGCCATCTCCTCATCAGAATCAGCGGCGTTGTTCCCGTCGCTCTCAAAGTCGGCCAGGTCAGCCTCGTCATTCTCAAGGTCGGCGAACTCCGCCTCATCCCGGTCCAGGTCGGCAAAGTCGGCTTCCCTATCGGCCCGGTTCGTTTCTTCGGGGAAGGGGCTGGGCGTGGCTTGAGCCGTCGGAGGGGGGATGACGTCGGGTGTGGCAGTGGGGGAGGCGGTCATTTGGGCAATGGCGGTGCCGGCCGCAGCTTCGACCGCCTGGGCGGCGGTTTCAGCCTGCTGGGCCGCCTCTTCCACCCGGTCGGCGGCAGCTTCGGCCCGCTCGGCCGCGGCTTCGATGCGCCGGGCGGGCTCTGTCGTGTCGCTGTTTGTCGATTGGCCGAAGCCAAAATCAGCACCACAGCCACTCAGAGCCAGGCTCAAGAGCAGCAGGGTCAGGGTGATAAAAAACCATCGGTTACATTTCTGCCTCGTAGCCGGAACTTGGTGAATATGTTTCATCTTGTAATCCTCCTGATTGTCGTGGATCATACGCTTTTTGAAAGTGGTGGTCGGTTTGGTTGTGGCTCGTCACCATCTGGCGAGAGCTATGTTCAGTAGACCGCAGCATCCTGAGTAGATCGAGGCACGAGATCGTATCGAAGGGTG
>CAZWZZ010000717.1:0-3891 GCA_964638395.1 uncultured Caldilineaceae bacterium | reverse complement strand
AATATCAAGGGCCTGTCCGTAAATCTGTTCGGCTTCGGAAAATTGCTGCAATTCCTCCAAAACAGCCCCCAGATTGATATAGGCATTGATGAATTCGGGGTCCATCTCAATGGCTTTACGATACTGTTCGGCGGCCCGCTTATATGCTTCAATCTTACGGAGGTAGTTGGCAAAATTAAAATAAGAAAAGGGCAGATTGGGGCGCAGTTCGATGGACTTTTGATAGTAAGTTTCTGCCTCATCGTGGCGGTTCAGCTTGTGGAGCAGTCGTCCCAGATTGTAATAGGGGAAAATATAGTCCGGGGCCAGCTCAATACAGCGCCGGTACAGTTCCTCGGCTTTTTCTAATTGATCGGTATGGCGATAAACCGTGCCCAGACTGTTGTAGGGCGAGACATAATTGGGTTGTAAATCTGTGGCTTGGATATAGGCTTGCTCGGCCAGGGTGTATCGTTTTTGCTCGCTGTAAAAGAACCCTAATTGGTAATGGGTAAAGGCCAGCAGCTTGGAGTCGGACAACCCTTCATAGTTTACAAACCGTTCAAAAACCTCCCTCCAATTGGGATTGGCGCAGCCGACCGGATCGTGGCAGGAGGGGGCGCTCTCAAAGAGGGCATACCAGGGCTGATAGTAACTGCTTCTTTCCAACAAATCACTCTGCGCCGCCTGAAAGGTATTGACCAATTCCTGGGCGAAGGCTGAATGTCGAAACGACTCCAAGAAGCGTCGCACAAAATCAGCAAAGCCTTCATTCAAACATAGCTTATGATAAAGCCGTTCTAACTCTAAATGTTGCCAGCCTTTGAAGCTGGCCTTATTTTCTTCGGCAATTTGCAGGTCATCCAGCCGGTTGGCGTAATAATCCACCATCCGCTGGTGTAGGTCACGGTATGTTTCGATGTTACGATCAAAAAGATACCGCAACATCAAGCCCCTTACAATCGAATGGTATTGCCATCGTTTCTTATGAAGGTCTCCGGTAGTAAAAGAAAAAGAAGCCAACCAGGAGAAAATCTCAGCTTCATCTCCCTCCGGCACGAGTTGGGCAATAATGCTTTCATCAAAATAGCGGGGGATCGCACAGGCTAAGATGGCCTCGCGCTTGAGAGAGTCGTGTTCAGGAATCCATTGTAAGAAGCGGTCGATGACGCTCTTTGTGGCCGTTTGTTCATCAATTTGGGCATCTATTTTGGCGGAAAGCAAGTTTAACATCAACGGCAAATTACCGGACAGATTTTGCAGATATTGAATTGTAGCCGAATCGGAAATACCCTGGTTAATTAAAAACTGCTCAGCCTCTTTGGCAGAAAAGGGTTTGAGATGAAACTGGCGAATAATATCGAGATAGTTATCCCAGATCGAGGAGAGTTGCTCTCGCCCGGAGATAGCCAGGGTTAATCCCATGCCCATGTTTTCCAAATTTCGATCCAAAAATTCTTCCCGCAGCCAATCAGCGGCAAAATCTGACAAGAACTCCCAGGTGTCAAAAATAAGAAAGACCCGCTGGTTCTGGGTAATTCTGCCAATATCTTTGGCAAAGGCCTGGGTTAAGACTTGATCGGCATTGAGCAAAAGCTCTCGGCTCTGCGGGTCGGCGATTTCACGATGCAAATGCTCAACAAATTTTAATCGATCCTCAGTAATATCATCATAACCCAGGTTTGTTGTCCCCGCCGCAACGTCACTGGTTGCAAAGCTTAAGGCTTTTACTTGCTTTCTCAATTCTTCAATTTTTGCTTCTTTATCTTCAATTTGAGTTGAGATGTGGGGTGGGGTATTTAGACTGAATGAGGCGGCTTGCTCTTTAAGTTTTTGTAAGGCACGGGTGTGTATTCTGATTAGATTTTGCAGATCTTTTTGTTGGGAGGCCAAATCTTCGTAAGACTCAGCCGGGGCTGAAGCCTCAACAGGTGTTGACGACGCATAAACACGTCCTGAGTTTTCGAGCAAAGCCACGGTAAATTCCGGGTCATACCGAAGTTCTTGTTGCAGGTCGTTAAAGGCTTGGTATGTGTTGGTAAAATTATCTAAGCTGATGCCTTGGGTTTCGAGATCTTGACAAAACTTCCCTAAGATATCAGGAACCGACCGTTGAGCCTCGTTAGCTCGCCCCACCAAAATATCTTGTGACTTAGCCATCGCCTCAAAACGATTCATCAGCGTCGTTTTGCCGACGCCCCCCACGCCAAATAAATGCACCATGAGATATTCCGGCTCGTCTACAGACAACAGCTCCTCAAAAAAATCAAGCTCCTGTCCACGCCCGGTAAAATTCTGCATTTCTTTTTTAGACTTTTTCTTAGCCCAGTAGCCAGCCATAGAAATATCCTTTGGATTTCAAAATCTTATCGTTTGTTGGGAAAATATTGACAGTTATGAAGGGTCTTTCAAATAAGTATACTAAAAGTCTGAGAATTGTTCAAAATGTTAATAACTACAAGGAAATGTAGAGGGGTGGAAATTATGTGAGCGATACTGACTGAATGTTACCGTTTCTGGTTCTAGGTGCTTATGGGATATTCTCATCCTGAAGGAAGCTAACTGCCCCGAATGGATAATCAACCCTGCACATTTTATTAGACATTGAACAAGCGGTCATACCGTTGGAGACATATCTCCTGAGCCGGGATTGGTTCATTGATTACGCCAGCGACATTGACCGCGCTAAAGCTCAGATTGCCGTCATCCAGCGAGATCTCATTGACACCCTGTTGCGAAAATTGCACCGGGCTAAGGCCGAGTCGGATCTGTGGGCGGCCAATGACCAGTATGATCTGAGCGGAAAACATCTCAACATCAGTCAAGCGGAACAGCGAGCGGCTCAGACCGACTCTGACCAGATTGGCTCGGTAATAGATAGGTTGACCAAGATATTGGAGGCATTCGACGATGTTTAGAACGCTATTGACGTTTGATAATCTCTTCCGGCTGGTGGTGATGGTCCTCATCGGGATCGTCGGCATTGTGGCTTTAGCTTTATCCTACGATGCTCTCTTTCTACTGGCCTCGCAGCACGGTCACGAGGGTTGGAAAGCCTATGCCTGGCCGACCCTGATCGATCTGCCCTTGGTGGTCTTCACCTTGGTTATGCTCTATGCCCAGATACGGCGGATGGGCGGCTGGACGATTGCCAGCCTGCTGGGGTTAGTTCTGGCTTACACCGGCGTGACGGTTTACCTCAACTATCTGGAGAGTGACGGCAGCATTGAGGGCATCTTCGTCCGTGTCTCCGCTCCGGTGGGCTTGTTTGTCTGTACCGAGGTCTTGCGCCATCTGCTCCGGTTTGAAATTGAGCGTGGGGGGAAGGTAGCCACACTCTCTGACTTAAAGACCCAAATTAAACAGGCTAACAGGGACCTGCATCAGTTGCAGCAGGAAACCGAAGTCAAGGTTCAGGATGTGCGGGTCGAACTGAATAGGTTGATTGACCACAAAAAAGAGGAACTGGCCCAGGTGACAGCCCAACGGCAGCCAGAGAGCGCCACCCCGGTTCAGATCGCGGACACCACCAAGCGCGAAGCCTTCAAGATTTGTGCCGAATGGGAAGCAGCCGGTCAAAGCCTCAACCGTAAAGGGGCAGCCTTGGCCCGTGAATTGTCCGCTCGCCTGGGACGCAAGGTTGGACGTAAGACCGGACGGAATTTATTGAATGAGTACCAAGAAAAGAGAACCGAAGCCGAAAAAAATGGGAACGGTCCCCAAAATGGAGCCAAGTGGGAGCGGGTCATCGAGGATTTGCCGCTGGATGACGAGGGACAGGATGCCCTGAAAAAGTCAGTCGAACATTTTCAAGATGGGCGTCGAGGAGCGGAGTCATGAGCCGCTTTGACCATCGTCTCTTCATCTATATGTCTCTGGAAACGACTCAACGACAACGGCTGACCCTCTCCC
>CAZWZZ010000716.1:1263-3896 GCA_964638395.1 uncultured Caldilineaceae bacterium | reverse complement strand
CGGCGGGCGGGTCGTCGGCAATGGCCTGGCTGATGAGGATGATGATGTCGGGGCAGGCATCGAGAGATTGGGAGGCTTGTCCTGAGCGAAGTCGAAGGGTTGGGAGATTGGGAGATTGGGGAGTGGGGGCCTCCTCGTCAGTGAATAGGGGCAGGCGCTCTATAGAGGCTTTGATTTGGGGGACGGCTTCCAGGCTGTGGCGGAGGGCGAGGAGGTCGCGGGGTTGGGCGAGGCCCTGATGGATGCGGTTGATGAGCCGCTCCAGGTCGGCAATCTCCTTGAGCTGAAAGCGGACGTCGCCGCGAGCCAGGGTGTCGTTGAAAAAGGTTTCGACATCATCCAAGCGGTGGTTGAGGGCTTCGACATCCAGCAGCGGTTGGTGCAGCCAGGTTCGCAGCAGCCGCCCGCCCATCGCGGTGATGGTCTGGTCCAACACCCCCAGCAGCGAACCCTGGGCCGAGCCACCCCGAATGGTTTCGGTCAGCTCCAGATTGCGCCGGGTGGTGGCATCGAGGGTCATAAAATTGTCGATGCTGTAGGCGGTCAGGTGGGTGATGTGAACCAGAGCTTGCTTTTGGGTTTCGGCCACGTATTGGATGATGGCCCCGGCGGCCCGCACGGCCAGCGGCTTGCCCCCAAAGCCGAAGCCATCCAGCGTGGCCACCTCGAAATGGCGCTGCACCGTTTGCCGGGCGTTTTCCAACTCAAAGCGCCACGCCTCATACAGCGAGCGGGGCGTGTCGAGGCTGTCTAGCGGCTCGACGCTCACCTCGTCGGGGCTGATGATCTCGGCCGGCTTGAGGCGGGTGATCTCGTTGAGCAGCAGCCGGGACACATCGTCCCCCTGCAACTGGGTCGCCCCAAACTCGCCGGTGGTGATGTCCACATAGGCGATGCCGACCCGGTCGCCCTGACAGACGACGGCGGCCAGGTAGTTGTTCTCCTTCTCCGTCAGCAGCGACTCCTCGATGACCGTGCCCGGCGTGACCACCCGCATCACCTCGCGGGGAACCAGCCCGTTGATCGGCTCGCTGCCAATCTGCTCACAGATGGCCACTTTGTACCCGGCCTTAATCAAGCGGGCGATGTAATTCTCGGCGGCGTGATGGGGCACCCCGGCCATCGGCACCCGCTGCGACTTCGACACCTTGCGCGAGGTCAGGACGATGTCCAGCGCCTCGGCCACCGTCTGGGCATCCTCATCGAACGTTTCGTAGAAGTCGCCTAACCGGAAAAAAAGGATGGCTTCGGGGTATTGCTTTTTGATGGATAAGTACTGTTTACGAACCGGTGTGGTCATTTAATCCTTACATCTCATCAGACGTCATCATTGCTTTAATCATCTCGGCTAACAATTGGCCGGCCTCGGCTGTGATTTCGCCGCTCGTGCTGGCCTTGAAGCGTTCGATGCGCTCCTTTTCTCGCAGGTAGAAGGCGATGTCAGGCACCAATCGTTTGGCATCGCGGCAGAGGGCGTGCAGGTGCATCACATCATCGACACGCTGCAAGCCATCTGCTTGCAGGGCGGCCATTTCCGCGCTCAACCGCTGTAGCTCCCGCTTCCAATTCTCGAAATCATTCTCATGTTTGAGGTAATATTTGGCCTCGCCCACAATGAACAGTTCCAAAAGTTTGCGCTCATCAGCCGTAAGGGATTGGCCAGACTCCAGTTTTTTGACGAGGGGACGATACGCCCCTTTCAATTTGTTCTGGTAGGCTTCGCGGGCCATATCTTCCAATTCGCGCACCGTATGGTCCAAATCCTGATAAGCCAGCGGGGACTCCTGTTGGAGAGATTGCTGAATCTGATCGAGGGTTTTCGTAACGGTTGTAGATAATTTCTGGTTGGTTGTCATCGGTATGTTGCTCCTTGTTAGTAAATGAGTCCATTTAAATGAGTTGGGGCAGATCACTACATCGAACTGAGAAAAAAAAAACGGATGGTTTATATCTTCCGATAACCGAATAATTCGCTAATTTCCCCATTCGTTGTAGTAGCCTACGTCGCCTCCACCGCCTTAGCCTTCGTCACCCGCACCACATCCTTGACCGGCAGTTCGACGTTGATACCCCGCTTCCCGGCGCTAATCAAAATCCGCTCCAGGTCAAGGGCCGGTTTGTCGATGTAAACATCGAAACTTTTGTGGAGCAGGGCCAACGCCGAGATGCCGCCGGTTTGCAGGCCGGTCAGCCGTTCGGCCTCATCGCGGGGGGCCATCTGCACCTTTTTCTGGCCGACGGCTTTGGCCAGCTTCTTGAGGTTCAGTTCCCGGCTCCCGGCGACCATAACCAACATCGGCTTGCCTTTAGGGGGTAAGACGACCAGCGTTTTGTAAACCATATCCGGGGACAGGCCAAAATAGTCGGCTACGCCATCCGCCGAATGGATGGTGTCGGGAAATTCGCGGACGGTAAAATCCACCTTTTGCTGCTCCAGCAGCCGCATCGAGTTCAGTTTCTCAGCCATCGCTGCCTATCTATGCCTCCTCGTCCGGTTCATCAGCCAACAACGCTTCATTTTCTTTGAGATGTTTTCTAACCGCGATAGCCGCCTCAGCCGAGATAGAGCGGCCATTGATTGTGGCCAGCCGGCGCAACAATTCATACTGTTGCTTCTCAACGTAAGTGACCAG
>CAZWZZ010000716.1:0-1163 GCA_964638395.1 uncultured Caldilineaceae bacterium | reverse complement strand
TGATTATAACACCAACCATTATTACACGAAAGCAAGCCGTCATCGGGGCAAGTGACAAAAAAATTGACAATGTGCCCCAAAGCTCGATAATAACGGCTATGAGCGAACGGTATCCTATTCCCGCCGGGGAATCACGCATCGAATTGCAGGTCAAAAACTCCCGCTTTATTGGCCGGGCGGCTTACACGCCCACGCTTGAAGCGGCCAAAGCCTTTATCGAGCAGGTCAAGGGGGAGGAGGGCAACTTTTCCCACGCCGTCTACGCCTTTGCCGTGGGGCACGGGGCGACGGTCACGCACGGTATGAGCGACGCCGGGGAGCCGAGCGGCACCGCCGGCCGACCGGCTCTGGCCGTGGTCAACGGCAGCGGCCTGGGTGATGTGACGGTGGTCATCATCCGTCACTTCGGCGGCACCAAGCTGGGCACCGGCGGCCTGGTCAAAGCCTACACCGAAACGGCCCAACTGGCCCTGGCCGAGTTGCCCCTGACCGAAAAGGTGGAGCGCCGAACGGTGGAGATCACGGTGCCCTACCCCCTGTATGAAATCTGCAAACGCCTCGTCGAGGAGCATCAGGGCCACATCGACAGCGAAGATTTTACAACCGAGGTGACACTGCGCCTGACCTTCATCGTCGATGACTTGCCCCCCTTCGCCGCCGCCCTCAGCGAAGCGACGAGTGGCCAGGTAACGGTTGATCTCTAAATCAGAAAATCTCTTTGACCTTTGGTTTCATCACCTTACCCATCGCGTTACGGGGCAAATCGGCCACCATCTTCACCCGACCGGGTACTTTGTAGGGGGCCAGTTGCGCCTTGGCCCACCCTCTCAAATCGTCCGACTCTAATGACTGCCCAGCCTTGAGAACCACCGCCGCGCAGATTGCCTCGCCCCACTTGACATCCTCGACGCCGACCACGGCACACTCCTGAATCGCCGGGTGGGTCCGCAACACCTCCTCGATTTCCAGGGCCGACACTTTGTAGCCGCCGGACTTGATAATATCGACCGAGTTGCGGCCTAGCAGCCGGTAAGCCCCCTCTTCGATGACGGCAATATCGCCGGTGCGGAACCAGCCTTCGACGAACGCTTCGGCGGTAGCCTCCGGGCGCTGCCAATACTCCTTGAAGACGCTCGGCCCTTTGACCTCGATCTCGCCGGGCA
>CAZWZZ010000715.1:0-3903 GCA_964638395.1 uncultured Caldilineaceae bacterium | reverse complement strand
TCGATCACGCTCGAGGGGCAAACGTATGTCATCGACCGTAAAACAACCATCCCCCGCAATATTCAGCCGGGGGTGCAGGTCTATGCCGAGACGAGAATGGACGAGAAGGGCCGCCCGACGCTGGCCAACATTCAACTGGCCGATATGGAGGATGAGGGGCAACAGCCTATCGACAGCGAGGCGCGATTTTTCAGCCTCTTCAGCCGAGAACAGGATGCCTCTCTGTCACCGGCAGAGCGGCCGACGTTGACCGTAAACACCCTGGTCCGGCCCACCGAATATTCAATCAACTGGATTCCGCTGGGGGGCTACGTGCGGATGGTTGGCGAGGAAGACCCGACCGACCCCGGCAGCTTCGCCAGCAAGAGCAAGCGGGTTCGCTTTGCCGTATTGGTGGCCGGATCGTTGATGAATTTGGTGGCGGCGGTCTTCTTTTTCATGCTGTCGTCGATGTCCGGCGTCCCCCAGACGGAAATCGGGACGGTCGTGACCGATGTGGTTCCGGGCGCTCCGGCGGACGAGGCCGGGATGCAGGCCGGCGATTTCATCATCGGCGCGGCGGATGGCACCGAGTTCAAATATGATGGCGATTTGATTAACTATATTGACGAGCGTAAGGGAACCGAGGTCACGCTCCGCCTGGAGCGGGATGGTGACATTGTGGAAACCTCCCTCGTCCCCCGCGTCAACCCGCCCGAAAATCAAGGCTCGATGGGGGTAGCCATCCGCTATGTGCCGGTGGCCGAAACGATCATCGACGGAGTCGCTTCTGACTCTCCGGCGGCTGAAGCCGGCCTACAACCGGGGGATGTCGTGGTTGGGGCCGATGGTGTCTCGTTCAGGTATGCGGAGGATTTGCTGACCTATGCTAACGAAAATGGCGGCGAAGCGATCACCCTCCAGGTCAAACGGGATGACCAGATCATCGACACCACCCTCACCCCGCAGGCCGATCCCCCGGAAGAACAAAATCCGCTGGGAGCCACTGTCCAACACGACTTTGAAACGACCACAACATATTACCCGGCGCCGACCGCCTTCCTGCGGGGCGTCAGCCAAACGGCGGAGTATGTCGGTTTGACATTTTACGTCCCTGTGGCTATTCTACAGAATATCTTTCCGGCGGAGATGGCCCGGCCCACCGGCCCGATTGGTATCTACCAACAGACCGGCTCGGCGGTCAACGCCGCCATCTCGCTGGATTGGTGGTTCCCGGTTTTGTGGCTGACCGCCGTCTTGAGTACGGCGTTGGCTGTGACCAATTTGCTGCCGTTACCGGCGCTGGACGGGGGCCGCATCTTCTTCATTATTATCGAGGCTATTCGCGGCAAACGGATCGCCCCGGAAAAAGAGGGGGCCATTCACTTTATCGGCCTGGCCTTGCTGTTGATGTTAATGTTAGTGATTAGTTATTACGATGTCAGCAACCCATTACCCACGATTGAGTGGGGGAATTTGTTTTAACACCTATGTCTGATGACCATCGCTGCCCGAATTGCCAGCATCCGGTCAAACCCGAATGGCACGTCTGCCCTGAGTGTGGGATCAGCAAACCGACAACGCCCGGCTCGGTCTATTGCCGCGACTGTGGCCGCCGCACGCCGGGCCAACTGCAAACGTGTCCCCATTGCGGAACACGGCTGAAAGCCAGGCCGTTGCCCTTTTTACAAATCGGATTGGGCGTTGTGGCCACGGTGGGGCTGATATTCGGTTTGCTTCGCTTCGAGTCGTCCATCTCTCAGGGAGCGGGCCGCCTGGCCCTGCTGGTGGTCACGCCGACGGCGACCGCGACCCAGACACCAACCATTACCCCAACGCCGACGGCCACCTTTACGGCCACCCCGACCCCGTCGCCGACCGCCACACCACCACCGACCGGGACACCAACGGCTACCTCCACCCCGCTGCCCACCTCTACCCCAACCACCATCCCCACCGAAACCCCCATCGGCAATCCCACCGCCACCAACACGCCGCTACCCACGGCGACCCCAACGCCCCGTTTCGGTCAACCGGCGCTGCTCGGCCCGGCGGATGGCAAAAAATTTGGCCGGAGCGAGGAGGTCATTCTCCGCTGGGAAAGTTTGGGGGAGCTAGAGCCAAACCAATGGTATGCGGTGCGGATGTCCTGGCGGCAGGATGGGGAATTGGCCTTTGGCGGGCATAACTTAAAGGATAACTTTTGGGTCGTCCCGGAGCATTTGTACTGGGGTCTGGCCGATGAATTTACCGGCCGTGAATATGAATGGTTTGTTTTCATCGAAGAGATTACGACCAACGAGAATGGGCAGGAGGTTGGTCGCCCGGTCAGCGTGCCGAGCGAGCCGTCCACCTTCTTGTGGCAGGAGTGAGAGAGTTTATGAGTGAGACATTTGCCAACACCTTGCAAGATTTAGCTACGAATGAACAATTGCACACCGGCCAACTTTTCATCTTTTCCAAGATGGATCAGGCCGATTTGAAAACATTCCAGGAAATTTGGCCGACCATCCCGGCCAGCCGCCGGCAGGAGATCACCCAGGAGTTGGTCGAAATTTCCGAAATCAACTTCGAGGTCGATTTTGAGCCGGTCTTTCTGCTGGGGTTAGGGGATGCCGATGCGGATGTGCGGGCCAATTCGATCAGTGGCCTGTGGGAAAATGAGCGCCCCTCGTTGATCGTACCCTTTATCCACTTGCTCAAAACTGATGAGGTGCCTCTGGTGCGGGCTACCGCCGCCTCGGCCCTGGGCCGCTTCGTCTATCTCAACGAGATCGAAGAGATCGAGGATGCTCACGTCGAACCGATCAAGCAAGCCTTGCTAGAGACAATCCACCAGCCGGCCGAGGATGTGGAGGTCCGCCGCCGGGCTATCGAGGCCATTGCCTATGTCAACAATCCGCAAGTGACCCGGATTATCGAAAGCGCCTATTACGACGAGGACGAAAAGATGCAGGTCAGCGCCATTTTCGGTATGGGCCGCAGCGCCGATACCCGCTGGCGACCCCAAGTCATCAGCGAGTTGGAGAACAGCAACAGCGAAATCCGCTTTGAGGCCGCCCGGGCCTGTGGCGAATTGGAAGCCGGGGATGCCGTGCCCAAATTGATCGAACTGATCGACGAGGATGATGATCCGCAAGTCAAGGAAGTGTCGATCTGGGCTTTAGGACGTATCGGCGGCCAGACGGCGCGAGAAGCCCTGGAAATCTGCACCAATAGCGATAACGAAGCCATCGTCCTGGCCGCCGAAGAGGCCCTGGAAGAGATCGACCTGTTCAGCGGCGCTTTCGATCTGCTCGATCTGGACAGCGATTTCGACGATATTTTCGATCTGATGGATGAGGAGTTGGATGAATACAGCGGTAACTATCACCTGAATTAACCGGAGCGATAGACGTTCATATGTTCGTAGCCCACAAGCCAGCCCCACCCGGCTGGCTTTTTGATTACAACGAGACTTCGGAAGTCTACACCGATTTTCGAGACTTCCGAAGTCTGGAATTCTTTGATTATGTCAAAATTTCGTTGCTGCAACATGTTCTTGACCCCTACAATATTTTGGCCATTTTTAGCAGTTTGGCCTCTGGTTGCACAAAAGTTAGGCTAACCGGAAAAAAAGAGGATCGAAAGAACAAAAAAAATGAGCCGGGGTGACCAATCCCGGCTCTTGACTAAGGAGAAAAAATGTTAGATGACTTCGGGTCAACTAGGAGGTAGTTGCCCGACGATTAGATGGACGCAAGAGGCATAAAGCTCAAACAACCTAAACCCTAATCTTGACATTAAGGATAGCATAACTGTTACGTTTGCGGTAGTGACAAATGTCACTATTAAATATTGACATTTGTCACTACACCACCGGCTTCCCAGGTAACGAGATAAAAATTTTAGAAATGGACCACAAAGCCACGGCGCTCTCCTGGC
>CAZWZZ010000714.1:0-3906 GCA_964638395.1 uncultured Caldilineaceae bacterium | reverse complement strand
TCAACGGCAACCGCTCTTGAGCCGCCGCGTCGCTCAGTTGGGGACGATGATAATATTACCCCCCCGCTCGCCGAGCGGGGGGGTAATGGACCAATTTTGACATGGCGGGAATGGCAGATAGGGTTTGAGCTGACAGGACGTGGCAGAAGGGGAGGCGGGTTAGGCTTTCTTCAATTGACTTAATTTTGTTTGATTGGTCATCCATCTTCAGTAGATCGCAATCGCACCCTTCGATACAACCTCGTGCCTCGGTTTACTCAGGATGCCTGCGGTCTACTGATCTTTGTTAAGAAAAATTATATCATCCAGCCTGGTTAAGAACAATGGGACATTAAGGGGATGACGGCAGTTCTGTTAAGAAACAACGGGGTGGGATTGAGAAAGTAGGACATCCATGACTGGTTCTTTTGAAGGGCCAATGATAAAATCGGGACGCAGACTTCCGAAGACTTGGATGTGTCACTCAACCAGCAGGTCTGGCTCTAAATTGAGAATTGTGTGTCAAATTCGGTCTGCTGCATATGGTTATAGGAGTTACGCAGTTCGCATCCCGAGTAGCCTTGAAAAGGCGTATCGAGGGGTGCAGCCGCTCCAAACGACACCCTTCGATACGGCTACCGCCTACTCAGGATGCGTTTGTCGCTCAACTGCGTAACTCCTATGGTTACTTGATAATCAGCGGCAGGTAGACCACCGATTGGGTCAGGGCAATATTCAAGTCGGTCACTGCCGGGGGAACGCCGACCAGCGGGCTAACGGCGCTCTTGTAGCTCGGCGCGGAGACTACCACGTACCAACACCCCTCCGGCACGTTCCAGCCATACTGGCCGGTGCTGCCCGTGCTTTGCGGGTTGAGAGTGGGGCTGATGGTCAGGGTTGTCGTCAAGGGACTGACCCATTCTCCGGCATCGAGAGCCGCCCCGTCCAGACCGCTCCACGGGCCGAACTGGCCGCCGGTCGTTGCCGGCCGGGTATCGGTCGTGCGGCAATCGCGGGTTGTGGTGCCGGTATCGGGCAACGCGCCGGGCAGATGATAAAGCGTGATCTCCGCCCCGCTGATGGGCTGCCCCGTGCGTTCGCTGGTGATCTGGCCGCTGGGATCATACAGTTCCAGCCGCCCCAGCGCCTCGTTGCTTGCCTGACCGCTACATTCATACTGCACGGTCATCGTAAACGGGCCATCACCGGCTGGCAAATCATCCGGCAGGGTCAATGTAACCACATACCGGTCATTGCCGCTGGCGGCCATTAGAAATTCCTGGCTGCCCACGATGAAGGTCACGTTGGCCGGGGTGGATTGATCGTCGCAGGTCACCAACTGGTCGAGCGTCAACGTTCCCCCAGGCCGGGGAGCCAAAACGACCGGATCGCCCGTCGTGGGGTCATCGGCAAAGCTGACATCGCCATCGATTTTAGTCTCCGGTTCGGGGGTGGGCGTCGGGGTGAAGGTGGGGGTTGGTGAAGGCGTCAGGGTGGGCGTGGGCGGGACATCGCCAACAAGAAAATCGAGGAGGAGGCTATCCGTGCCGACGGTCACTGACTCAACGGCAGCGACCGGCCCGGAGAACGTGACCTGATACGTTCCCGCCGAGGTGATGGGCATAGCATAGCCGCCGCTGTCGCCGGTCACGGCGTAGAAATTGCCCTGGTCGGGGGTCACAGTCACGCCGCCGATGCCCTCGCCGGGGTCGTACAAACCGTTACTGTTGCTGTCTTCCCAGACCGTACCGACGATGAAGGTGTTATAATGGTCGGTACCATTGCCCGCTTTGGCGTAGTTGCCGGTGACAACCACCGGCCCGACCTGAGTGCCGGCGTTGCTCTCCGGCACGGCGGCCAGGCCGACATTGGTGTAATCGCCGTCGAGGGCCATGATCGCTTTACGGTGGCCCCGGCTGGTCTGCATCCCGTCATCGGTGCCGCTGCCCCAGTCGATATTGAAGGCAGCGTGGGCATTGAGGCCATTTTTGGCATAAGCAAAGACATTGCCCCGGTAGGAGGACACACTGAACCCGGCTGTTCCAACCTTTGCGAATTGTCCATTGTGATCCTGAGCATCGCGGGCAATCAAATCATCGGAGTGGGCTTTGGCCGCGTTGTAGAGCCGAATATCAAAGGCGGCCGGGGGGTTGGCGGCATACTCGGCAAATTCATTCTGCAAAACATTGATGTCCACATTAAAATAGTTACGTCCGCTGGCTATGTTGGGGTCGTCGCTGGTGGCCAGCCAGATACCTTCCTGAGGGGGATTGGCCCTGGCCCGGTTCATCAACCACATCATCTGCTGCTCCTGACCATTGGGGTGAGTGCCATCGCCACTTTTATGATACGTCCACTCCGTGGCGGCAGCGGGCGCGAGATCATCCTGATTATCCGGCTGTTCGTCCGAAGGGGGTGGGTCCACCTTGGGGGGATTTTTAGCCGGGCTACGCACAGGCGTCTGGCCCGGTGGCGAGGCAATCGTCTCGTTGATTAGGCCCAGTGTGACCGCCACAATGGCAGTGCAGAGTATAAGAATTCTGCTGATGTTTTTCTTCGAGTTTGTCATCGGGATCTCCTGGATGTACGTGATACGAAATGACGGCGTGGACGGGTGGCATTGAATTCGTTTGATTTCATTCAAACATGGGAGACGGATCACGTCTGTAGGATATTTAGACTACGGAGCTGGTGAAATGACAAATGTCACTATTAAGTTGTGACAACTTTCACTAGATTCTTAAGCAAAAGTTGCTTACAATAAAAAGGATTAGTCGGAGTCTGCGAAGTTGTAAACCTGACCGGAGACACCTATACCCGATAATTCTCTATTTGTTTGCAAACCAGGAGTTCAATGATGAAAAAGTTTTGTGCGTGGTGTGGTAATATAATCACAGCGTCCGGCCCGGAGGCCGAGAAAAAAAATCCAATCACCCACGGGCTATGCCCGGAGTGTGCCTATCATCTTTTTGCTCAGGTGGGAATGCCCCTCCGCACCTATTTGGATGGCTTGCGAGTGCCGGTGATCGTCGTCGATGAGACCGGGCGAGTCCAGACCGCCAGCCAGGAGGCGGCGGCCATGCTCGGCAAAGCGATGATGGACATCGAGGGGCAGTTGGGCGGTGATGTGTTCGAGTGTGTCTACGCCCGTTTGCCGGAAGGGTGCGGCCAGACCGTTCATTGTAAAGCTTGCACCATCCGCCGTACCGTCACCCAGACCTATCAAACCACCAAGAGCCAAACCCGGGTTCCGACTTTCCTCAACCGGCATACGGGCAAAGGGGTCCAACGCACCGAATTTTTGATCTCAACAGAGCGGGTTAATGAGATGGTTGTGTTGCGGATTGATGAGGTTGGGCATTGTTAAGCGGTTGTATCCGGCCAGACCTGCCAGGTTTCCTCAGACACCCGTTTGAATCAGCTATCCGTCCAACTGGGAGGCAGTTTCCGGGTGAGCGTGTGTTACAAAACCTGGCAGGTCTTACTCCGTTAACTCCAACTCATCCCGCCTCAAATTTCTGGCTCCAATGCTCAAAGATTCTATCAGGACTTACAGCGACCCAATCTCCCTGAAAGGATCAAATAGCCTCCAACCTTCCCCCTTCCTCTACCCTGTGGTTATTCATAGCTTCGGCAGTCATCATTTAATAGATAAAGTGCAACCCCCGCACCATATAACCGATTGATTTTCCCGGTTGAACAAAAACAATGGCGGTCAATAAGCAATTCGAGAGGTAGCCGGGTTTGAATTTATCCCCAAATCAGGGCAAAATGTATCTGTTTACGTTTGAGACCACGCAAGACCTGGCACGTTTTCTCGAAGCTCTACATTTGTTGGCATATAAGTCTACCAGGTCTAGGCTGAATAATTACGACAATGTCACATTCTTATGTTGAGTCTTTTGCCCCCCAAGACCCGCCTTTCCC
>CAZWZZ010000713.1:0-3909 GCA_964638395.1 uncultured Caldilineaceae bacterium | reverse complement strand
CCTCGATACGGTTTCGCTACGCTCACCTACTCGGGATGCTGCTAACTTAATGGCATTGTCCAGAGAGTGGGTAAAACCGCTACTCAAAAATAGTCTTCGCTCACCTATGCCCCGTCCACTGACTCAGCAAGGCGTTGATTAACCGCCCCGTCCAACTCGACAAAGTTGTAAGGTGGCCACGGCCCGGTCAACTCAAACTTGATGCCCTTAGCCCCATACTCATTTGTCAACCGCTCTAGCTCCGCCTGAAAATCACCGGCCCGCTTCTCCGGGACGAGATAGGCCCCGTTGAAGATCATCGGCTGGCCATCGACCAGTTGCAGGGTTGAGATTGGCAAATCGACGGCGGTTTCGGCATAGTTGAGCAATTCGCCGTGGCTCTGCATAGCATAATTTCGGCCAATCTGCTCTGCTTCTTCTTTCAGCAGATGGTCTATCTTTTTCTTGATGAAGTAGGTAGCCCCATCCGCCTTGCCGTTCAGGTTGGCGCTCAACGCTTTCACTTTGGGGCTAACGTCGGGCACGACCTGCTTGAGCCTCTCCTCAACGCCAAATATTTTGACGCCCCACTCCTGTTTCCCCTCCAACTTCGTCAAATTTTCGGCGAAATCGTCATAGTAGCGCACTAACAAATCCATCACATCCTTCTCGGTGGGACAGATGGTGCAGAACCGCATCGAGATGAGCGGATAATTGGCCACCACGTGGCCGATGATGTCCTGATGTGCCCGCACATTCATATCCAACCAATCCCGATCCTGGAGATTGATTTCCAGAGCCGCTTCCCCAAATTCATCTAAGGAGACTTTACTCAAAATGGCTTGAATCGAACGGTAGGGGATGGCGTAGACGGGCATCCGAGAGCCGATGCCTTCGGCCGGTAAATTTTTGACCGGCTGCTCATTCTGGGCATAAATGATGCCGTAGATGTAATAGCCATACCCATCCGCCTCATCAAACAGGGTGTATGCTTCCTGGTTCGGGGCGAGGCTGCGGGTGGCCGCCTCCGGCTCCGGCTCATTCAACAGTTGCTCATTCTCCACCAACTTTTGCCGCAGGGCCACAATTTCCCGGCGGAGTTGGGCCTCGCTTTTGGTCAAATCGGCGGGCAGGGCCAGGGGGAGGGTGTCGTCAGCCGGGTCGGCAGCAGCGTCGGCCACCACCTCAGTCCCCACCAACAAATCCGGTCGGGCCAGGGCGCGGCTGAGGATATTCTGCAAAATCAGATTTTTGAGCGTCACCTTGGCCTCGGCCAAAGCCTGGGCTTTCGCCGTAGCCACCACCTCGGTAATGTCGCTATCGGTTAAATCGAAGTCAGATTGTAGTTGCTCGATCAGGTTGTTTTGTTGATCCATCGTATCATTCCTTAAACTAAAAATATTGCGGCGCCGTCTCCTGCCGCCGAACCGAGACCAGCATTGTCTCCGCCCTCCGCTGCCGATCACCTTGACCGGCGGCGGTCTGGCTTTCGGTATAGGTCATCAGCAAATGATAGGTTTCGGTCAGCGCGGCCATCGTTTTGGTAGCCGTAGGGTCAAGGGGGTTGAGGTCGGCCTGTACCTGGCTGGCCCGGCGTTGGTAGGCGTGGTGGATGTCGGTTAGCGTGGCCGTATTGGCTACTCCTAACTGCTGCCGGGCGGCCACGAGTTGGTCCAGGGTGGCGGTCTGCACCTCGACCGTGGCGAAACTGTAGGGGGGGAGTGGCCCGATGTTGTGAAAGGTAAAACGCCCTTCAAAACGGGCATCTAACGCAGCCAGACAATCATCCAGCGCCAACCGGCCCCGTTCATCCAGCAGCAGGGCTACATTGGCAATCATCTCCTCATTCAGTGCCGGATTGAGGACCACATCGGTGGCCACCTGGCGCAGCGCGGTCATAATCAATTCCCGGATAACGACCCGCTTGCCTTCCAGGGCGCTCTTGACCAGTTGGCCGATGACCATCTGCTCCTGCCCGACCCGCTCCGGGGGTAATTCGGCCAGGGTTTGCCGTCGCTGCTCGATGTCCAACTCCTGGGCGATTTCCCGGAGAATTTGGGGTACATCCCACAACGCCACAATCTCGGCCTGGGTGTAACCGGCCAACCGATCCAATGTTTGGCGAAATAGGGTTCCTTTTTGATGCAGAAGGCACTGCACGCTGGCCGGGCCGGGCAAAAACGTGCCAAACTTGACCGGTAGTAGCGGGTAATCGCTCATCACCGTCTCGACAACCCGCTGATACCGGATGAGATGTTCAAAGATTTCTTCTTTGCTCAGACCCCGGTAGCCGGACAGATAACTATCGCTGACGACCGTCCCGACCCCACCCTCGGTAATGGTATAAACCGGCGACATCAAATCATTCTGCGGCGGGGTGGTAAACCGCACCTGGCCCCCGGTGGGGATAATGCCATACAGGTAGGTGGTACTCATCGTAAACTCCAAATTCTTGATCGGTCAATGTCATTAAGTTAAGCGATGATAGCAGCCCGAGTAGCGCGGAACGGCGTGGAGCGCGTATCGAGGGGTGCGGCTGATCCAACGATTCGGAGCCACCCCGCACCCCTCGATACGGTTTCGCTACGCTCACCTACTCGGGATGCTACGAACTTAATGACATTGCTTGATCGGTTGGTTGTTAAGGTTCAGTCGATGTCTTGCCAATCAGTCCAGCGAATGTCAAGATTGACAAAATTATAGGGTGGTACGGGGCCAACATATTTGAACATCATCCGTTCGCCAAGCCGCTCCTTCAGGTGACGAATGGCCGTAGCGAACGTCCGCTCGTCTTTTTGATCGAGCAGAAAGGCGGCGTTGAGTACCATCCGGTCACTCCCCGGCTGGTTGAGCCGGTATCGGTTGACCAGTGGCTGCAATTGTTCGAGAATGATGGCCGCATCCTGCTCCCGTTTCTCGATCATCGCCGCTTCGATCATCTGACCAAGTCGGATGCGTTCGTAGTGGGTCTCTGCGGGCGGGCGGCCCATCAAGTCATCCCGCAAATGGCGAATGTCGTCATAGTCGGCCATAATTTGCTCGAAGATGGCCTGTTCCGCCCAGATGGCCTTCAAGCCCATCTCGATTTGCCCATTGATGTCGGCCAGCAAGCCGCATAGCTCGTCGTGCCGCCTGGTCAACAGCTTATCCCGGACAACGTTTTCATTAGGAGCCAGCGTACCAAAGCGGATTGGCAACAGCGTGGTCTGCCGCATCACTTCTTCCAACACCTTGGCGTGGGCCATCATATTACGCCGGCTACGCTCATAGTTGACCAGCGGCGAATCGCTAACCAGAGCCATCAACCCGTTGGCCCGGATGGGGTAAACTGGCTGTTTATGCCGCCCCAGTCCCGGCTGGGTCAGGGCCAGCGGTCGCTCCGAGGTGTTGACGATGCAATACAGGTATTTCCCAATTCTAACGTTGTAAGCCATCATACTATCTTCTTAAATATTGTCCCGGTCATCGGTGATATTTTAGTTCGACAATGTCACATTTAAACAAGGCAACAAGATAGCTCACGGATTTTCACGGATAACCACAGATTTTTTAATTTTTTGCTTGATCCGTGTCAATCTGTGTCCATCCGTGAGCCATTTCGCCGAATGTGACATTGTAGAATTAGAAAGGCTGGTAGGCCGGGCCAAAGCACTGCTTGATCGTCTGCCGCAACTGGGCCAGCGTAAATGGCTTTTCGATGTAGCCGTTGATTTCGAGTGTTTTCATCGTCTGGCGCAAGTTCGCCGTGCCATAGGCCGTCATTATGACCACCCGCAATTCAGGATCGAAACTTCGAGCCGCCTGGGTCAAATCCAGACCGGTCATCGTCGGCATCTGATAATCGGTAAGCAACAGGTCATAGGGGGCACCGGTCAATTTGGTCAGGGCCTCTTCGCCGCTGTTAGCCGTGTCGATGTGATAGCCCCGGCC
>CAZWZZ010000712.1:0-3912 GCA_964638395.1 uncultured Caldilineaceae bacterium | reverse complement strand
ATTTCGTTTGTGACCGGTTATCTCGCGCAAAATGCCCCGTTTGACCAAATCACGAACCAGGGCGGCGGCGGTGTTGTATTGAACATCCAGCAACGCTTCGACCTGTTTTATTTTGACGACCGGCTGTCTGTAGAGGCTCTGGACCAGGTCGCGGGCGTTACTTTGCTTGCGGCTATGGAGACCGGGCAAAATTGTTGACATAACCATTTTTATATTCCAACATCATACCATACAATTGAAATAAGAAAAGTAGTATTTCAATATTGTGCCGCGCAATTGAACTATGGCTTCTCGTGGGTTATCCCGTTGGTCTCCGCTGCCAGAGCCAGACTGTCTGCCCGCATCTCGGCTAGGGAGCGTAGAGGGGGCTATTCGTAAAAGTAGCGGTGAAGAGGCCAGCGTCTTAGCATGCCACCACCCCCACCTCCGGCTCCATACGGAGTTCGGGGTGGCGTAGGGGGTGTTTGACTATGTGAGAGTGATGAGATATTAAAATCGAATACCAAATAATCCACCATCTTCGGTGGCATCTGTTAACTCTACAGGTAAAATATAATCATCTATTGAGAAACCGGACGAGATTTCTTCTGAAAGGTCATCCGAATTCATCGTAACAATATATTGGAAGCCGTGTTTTTTCGATAGTTCTGCACCAATTTCTAATGCTTTTATTACCTGGCGGCCATCAACTCCATCAAATATTCGGCTATCATGTACAAGAAAGTTAGAATCCAGATTGTTTTTTGCACTCATTTGCATTAGCATCATATCGAAACAGAAGATTTGCATACTACCGATGCCTGTGCTACTTGCTCCCTGTATATTGATGCCGAATTCAGGACCATTCCGCGACGGTGCAATTGTTAAACTCCCCGGTTTTTCATACAACGCAGCAGATATTTCTTCAAATGTGACAATTGCTTCTGTTAAAAGATCACCCTGTTCTTTATAATCCTGCTGAAGTCGTAATAATAGCTGACTTCGTTCAGCATCTAACTCAGCCTTCTGTGATTCGAGTTGTTCTGCTAAGGCAAATTGTTGTCGTAGGGTTTCCGCTTCACCCTCTAACCTTGATAATTCTGAATTCAATTGATTGTATTGATCTAATGCTCCGTGAGCGTTCAGTATCTCCATAACTTCCGCCTGGCGGGAACTAAGAATTAACCGCTCTTGTTCTCGATCCTCAAGCCGCTTCCTGGCATCGTTAATTTCCCCTTGGAGATATGACCGTCGATTCTGTAAAACGGATTTATGAAATTCTTGAACATCCTCAAAACGGCGAATGACTGTATCCGGCAAAACAATACCGACTTCTGTGTAAAGACGTTCTAGTTTTTCTAAGGAAGGCTCGGTTTCCCCATCAACGGCTTGTGTTAGTTCATCTATAAGTTGATTATCAATCACATCATCATTTGAAAGTCTCCTTTGTTGCCGAACGATACGCGAGATTTCTTGCTCTAGTTCTCGATATTCAGGTAAAACTTGGAAATTTTCCAGATTGTCTTTAAGCCTTTTAACACTTTTCTCTGCGACTGCCAATTCTGTCCGCAGATTAGCCGTTGTGCTGATAACCTTGCCCAAAGTGCCTTTTTTGGCGGCACGTCTTAGTTGTTTCAAAGCATTTTCTTTGTCGCGGACAATTTGCCACTGTTGAGGAATTGTCCAATCCAATCCTATTAAGTAGGAAATTGCGACCTGTTGATCCCAGAGTTGCTGTTCCTTGGATTGCGAAAATGCGGAAATAAATGCATTTGACTTTTCTCTACGCACGAAGTAGGCAAATAGTGAACGGAAAGTCGGTGCATAAGTACCCAACTGCTTTTTTGAGTTTATTGGTAGGTTAAATATCAGATTGCCCAGCACATTTTTCCATTGCGTATTAGTAAAAGTCGAAGCATTCAAATCAGGATTGAATTTGGGCTGTAACGGTAGATGCTTCGGGATTGGATCGATAATCCTTATATCATTTGGGCTAAAACCGGATCGTTCTACAGTAATTCTCTCTCCTCCCAAATCAAACTCCATGCCAAAAGATCGGAGAACTAACTCTCCTAACTTGAATAGGGAGTCTTTAGGCACATTCGAACCAGTAAGCAAATGAATTATCTCAATTAAACTGGTTTTACCTGCTCTATTCCGAGTATGTTGATCAGTTGCATCTGGGCTTTTTGTAGACAGGAGAATATTTAACCCTGTACGGAACTCTAGATTTTTAAATGTGGGTAAATTACTGTAAATACGATAAATCATGGTTCTAACTTAGAGATTCGTCCATTACTCAACCGAATAGCATGCGTAGCGTATAAAAAGTCAAGGGCTAATATGAACCATTCATAGGTTAATTTAGGGACACTTTGATTGCTACTTCTTTGTAACTTTAAGTCATTCCAAAGCCGTGAAACTGTCTTTGGCTCGTCGAGCATATCAAGAATTTCTGCCCCAATCCACAGAAGAGATTTTTCTGCTGACAAATGTTTGGTGGGTAAAATCATTCTTTCAAGACCGAGATGGTTCAAAAATGTCACAGCGTTCGAAGAAATAGGAAAGAACCGCTAACACAGCGGACTCATGCCGGACACTCGCTCCTCGATGGGCACCACCGGCAAACATAAGCAATTCCCAAAATATATCATCCGGGGCACGGTTTTTAGATTTGAGATCAGCATATTCTTGTCTAAACGCTTCCGCTATTTTATCCCCAAGCTCAGGATCTGTCCATTTTGCAAAGAATTCTCCAACAAGAGGAGAACGCTGTGCGCCTAAATTTAGGCGACTTCGGACATCTTCTGAAAGTTGATTAGCCTGAACTTTGTCACTTGGAACAGGTTTAATTTTTTGCTGTGTAGGTGGTATTTTATGGACAATAGTCTCAATTACGACTTGCAAATCTTGGTAACCAACTTGCAACATATCCCTAGATGTAAGCGTTGGAACTTGCAACAGAAGGGCTATATCTTTTTCATTCAAAGCAAACAGTTCACTTTGTAGCGTTTTCGGACCCCAAACTTTTATATCAATTTTTGGATACAGTTTTTCAAGATGAAGTATTTGTGCTGTCCCTTCAGGACCAAGTCCATCTTTATCATTATGGACAAATACCCATTCTTTCAAATCCTCACGCCAATGTTTCACCGCCCCTTCAAAGTCTTCGGAAATTTTTTTTGCAGCTTTCGTTGTCTCCAAATTTTTGGGAGCATACACCTGAAACAATATACCTTTTGACTTTAAAAAACCATCATTTTTGCGATCACCATACCTTCCCCATGGTCGTACACGAATAAAATCTCCTGGATAACGCATTTCCATAATGTCACTAAAAAAATCTTGAAACTCATTCATTTTTTTTGTAAAACAAGCGTTCTCAAATATAGCTTGATAGTATCGTCGCTTTGGGTCATCCATATATTGTTTACTCGCTGAAAATTACCCTAGAATCAAATAGATTTTATGAATTAAAGTAAAAGCATACTTAAATTAAGTATCTCGTATCCCCCATTATACCCCAACTTGCCGCTCATAACCAAACTATTTAACAAAGTTAACAGTTAGGTGGAAATGGGCGAGAAAAAAATAGCTCGGTCAGGCAGCTTGAATATCAAAGAGATTGTCGGCGGTTAGGGTGGCGTTGGTGAGGAAGTCAGCTTTGCTACGGAGGGTGTTGGGACTGTAAGGTTTTACATCCGGGTTGTTTTGACACAGAATGTGCAGATATTGGCCTTGGTTGGCCTACTGCACTTCTTGGAGGATGCGAGCGTAATCGTGGGGGCTGCCTCTCTCCTTGGTGCAGAGCAGCAGAAAGGCTTTGCGCGGACAGTGCGCGGCGGCTACGAGGATGTCGCCGGTGATGGGGCTATTCATTTGGGTGGCTCCTTTGCCGATTAAGAAGATATAGGACTTATTTGTTTTTCAGCA
>CAZWZZ010000711.1:0-3928 GCA_964638395.1 uncultured Caldilineaceae bacterium | reverse complement strand
GCGTAAAATCTTCGATCCCCAACCCATAGTTCCCGGAGTCCACCTGGGCAATACCCCGGCTGTTAAACGCCTGGGCATCCTGGGCATCTAAATCAATCGCTTTATCAAAATCGGCAATGGCCTGCTCCAACTCGCCCATAGCGTAATACACATCCCCTCGATTGCGATAGGCCGAGGCCAGGTCGGGGGCTAACTCGATGGCCCGGTCATAATCGGCGATGGCCTTCTCCAACTCGCCGGACAGTTCATAGACGATGCCCCGGCTTTCATAAGCCTCGGCGCTCTCCGGGTCTAGCTCAACGGCTTGGTTAGCATCGGCCAGGGCTAATTTCGGCTGCTCACTGTTGATGTAAGCGATGGCCCGGTTGATGTAGGCCAGCAAATTCTCCGGCTCTAGCTCGATGGCCTGATCCCCGTCGGCAATGGCCTTCTCCAACTCGCCAACGTTGATGTAAGCCCCGGCCCGATCCGCATAGGCAGCGGCGTACTCCGGGTCTAGCTCGATGGCTTCACTGTAGGCGTCGATGGCCTCTTCAAACTGGCCCGCTTCAAAATGGACAAGACCCCTGTTGTACGCTTCTTGGGCGGGATTCGTAGTCGTAATATATGTGTCACAAGCTAATAAAATAAAGCTCACAAAGATTACCAAACTTCCTACCAAAATTTTGTAACGTTGTTTCATCATTGCACTCCTTGGTGACTAAGATTGAAAAATTGTGGGTTCTCTAAGTAGCGACCGCATCCCAATGCGAGAGCGGGTATAGGGATGCCCTCACTACAGAAAATCTCAGAGAACCAAATTGTGATGATTGACAAGTTTCAAGGAGGAAGGTCCGCCCTTGTGCCGAATGGGGTCGTCAGTAGGCGGACCGCCTCCTCAAACTACTACCTTTACTCGACCTGAAAATTGAAGCCATCGACGCGCCAGTTACCATCGACTTGGAACAACTGGACCTGTACGCTCCCGTTCGCTCCGTTGGTCAGGGTGACATCGGCAGAGACCGTGACCAGACCGCCGTCCCAGTTGCGGCCAGACCAGACTCCCCGATGGTCGGGCCGGAGTTGCCGTTCCTCAAACCATTGAGCCATCGCTGCCGGATCGCCAAATTCAGCCTGCAAGCCGGGCGTGGTCAATTCGTAAGCCTGCTCATACTGCCCCGCTTGGAGGGCGGTCACAAAATCACCGGCTACATCGGCGGCGGGTTGGGTGGCAATGACGAGACCACCGACAAAGAGGGCCACCATGCCGCCCGGAATGAGCAGGTTGGCCAGCAGCGCCGTGCCCCATCCAAAATCGTGAACGGCCCGCACAGCCAGCACGCCCAGAATGAGCCAGTAGAGCCAGACCGGCAGGACCAACCAGCCGACAACCGGGGCAAAATTACTGACGAAGCTGATACCACCCAGCAGCACGGCTAACGGAGCGATGAAGGCGGCCATCGAAAAGGCCAGTTGGTCATACGCGCCCGTGCCCCGCAGTAGCTTGGCCGATAGATGGGTCATAATGATGTACAGGGCCGCGCCTAACACCGTGACAACGGCGACAAGGGGCGCAATACAGAGCGTCGGCGCGTTGGCCACGATGCTGCTCAAAAAAATCCATTTGTAAGCCCGCCCGCTGCTGGCCTCGGGGTCTGCGGCCAATGCTTCAAACGAGGCCACCGAGGGGTGAACCAGAGCTTTGTCCCAGGCCTGCTGCCAGGTCAACGCTGCGGTTCCTGCTTCCGGTTCAAGGTGCAAATTTTCTGTAGACATTGTTCTCTCCTGTTCTATGGGATGGTTGAACTGGCTCCATTATCGGGGAAAGGTGGGGAAAAATCACTGGGGAAACGGTGAAGAAATGGTAAAGATGGGGCGTGGGAGATTAGGAGATTAAGAGATTGGGCGGTTGAACAAATTGCTAAATTTTCAGCCTTTCGGCTTCTCTTTGCCCCATTGTCAGCCGAATGTTAAAATTGTCTAACCTGCGAGGTTTTTGAAACCTCGTAGGTTTTCCGTCGTTACCATTTCTGTCGCAACCAAGACCTACAAGGTTTTTGAAACCTTGCAGGTCGGCTCAACCTGCGAGGTTTTTAGAACCTCGTAGGTTTTTCGCCATAACCAAGACCTACAAGGTTTTTGAAACCTCGTAGGTTTGTCGCCATAACCAAGACCTCTTAGTGGAGTTGAAATGGCCCCCATCGTACAATTCGCGCCGAGTCTGCTGAAACTGGAAACCTTTCGGACGCATCAGGCTGTCTTCGAAGGCATCTTGCAGGCGATGTTTGCTGACTATGGCCAGGTTGTCATCGAGCGGGATTTGGGGGGCGGCACCAGCTTTAGCGGCAGTTGGGTGTTTATGGTCAAACGGTTTCCACCCAATCAGCAAACATCCAACCGGCCGGTCGTGGTTAAAATTGCTGCCGTCTCCCTGATCGAAAAAGAGTGGCGGGCTTATAGAGCCTACATCGAGGATAGATGGCCCCGAAGCGCCGAGGTCAAAGAGGCCCCGGTTCCGAGCGATGATGGCACAGTGGCCGGTTTGTATTACGATTTCGCCGGGGATGGCATCTACAAAATTGAAAGTCTGCGTCAATTTTGTAGTCGGGCTAACGTCGAGGCGATTCGCAGCCTGCTGACCGAGGAACTGGAGCCGGTCTTCAAAGAGGTGTTGCAAAAATATCACTCACAACCGTATGAGCGGCGGCTGCGGGCGCTCTACGATCCCTTCCTGCCCATCAACCTGTGGATTACCCCGGCCGATCCGGACGATGAGGAAACCCCCACGCCCATCACGCCCGACCATAGGCCCGAAGTGCCTCCCGGCGCCCCGGTGCGGGTCAGCGGCTTTGGGGTGACCAAGGTCGATATCAAAGATCGCACCGTCACCCTCAACCTGCCCCGTACCGGGGAGGCATTGCCGGAGGATGCCTACACCCTGCGTCTGAAATATGATGACGAGACCGCCATCCCTTCCTACAACATCGGCGACAAAATCGAGGCGGTGACCGGCTACATCAGCCAGACCCGCTGGCGGCAGTGGCAGGAGGAGATGGCCAAGGTCATGGCCGGCCAACCGTTCGACATCGAGGCCGAGACCGTCACTTTGCCGGATGGTCCCCCGCTGCCCAACCCGTTCCGGGCCGTGGAGTCGATCCTCAACCGCAGCCGGGTGTTGAAGGTGGGTCTCATCCACGGCGATCTGAATATGGAGAACATCCTGGTTCGCAGCGGTAAGGATATTCGGCTGATCGACTTCGCCGAGGCCCGCCTCGATCATCTACTGCACGATTTCCTACGCCTGGAGACGGAGACGGTGACCAAGCTCCTGCCCCCCATTTTCCAAAAGTACGATCTGCCCTTGACCACTCTCTTTGAATTTTACCGCCGCCTGCACCAAGCGACGCTGGCCTCGCCGCCGCAGCCCAACCTCTCCGCCCCCCACCCCGCTCTGGAACGTCCCTTCACCCTCCTCCACACCCTCCGCACCGCCGCCCGCGGTCGCGCTTTCGACCGGGCTGAGGTGGCGTTGTATTACGATTGTCTGACGCTTTATCTGCTGGGGGCGTTGAAGTTCGGCAATTTGGACAAGATGGCCGAGGCCCCCTGGCCGAAGCGGTTGGCGTTTTGGGCGGCGGGGGTGGTGCGGGGATTGATGCAAAACCCTGATCTGATCCGTTTCATCGATCTTCAAGAGAATGAAGAACATCCTGTCTCCGATTGGGACAAACCCACTAATAGGTGGCTAAGAGCTATTTGGAAATACTTTAGCGACAGTTCTGAATAAAAAATCTCACCATTTCTTCAGTGTTTTTCCAGTGAATGAGTATAATTTTTATGAGATAATCGACTTAGAAATTACCAAGGAGGTGAAATGAGATGGTAAACACGTCTGGCTGCTTGACTGACAGATTTAACATTAGCCAATCGGAAAGCATCAAGGAGAGCC
>CAZWZZ010000710.1:0-3929 GCA_964638395.1 uncultured Caldilineaceae bacterium | reverse complement strand
CCTTTTTTTGTTAAAATTCACTTATTCTTTTATTTTGTCCAAAGTCCAATATTAAGGAGAGGATCGTTTTCAATGAAATCTTCCAGCAAAATTCTCGCAGCTCTTATTAGCCTATCACTCTTTGGGTTATTTCTGTTATTACCGCTGCCCAACCAGACCGAAGTCACACCCCGGCGAGCGCCCCAAACGGGTACTGATGCCCCGGCTGAGGCCGGCTATATCTTCCAAAACAGCGTCCTGGGCCGCGCTCTCAATGGTTCGGCTCAGGCTCCCAACCAACAAGGACCGACCGTCGGCGAACCGGTTACGCCGCATCTCAGTCCTGCCGTTCGCGATTTACCGCCGGGTGATAGAGAGCCTGTCTTAAACCGGGAAACCAACCCCCGGCAAAACCCCGACATCCTAAATGTAGACCCCAATAATCGCGACCCCTACGATACCGGTGAACCGGACCCGCTACTCAATCGTTCTCACAATGGGCGGCTCCAGACCCCGGCCGTTATTACCTCATTTGAAGGGATCAGTTTAGCCAATGGCGGTGGTGGGTTTCCCCCCGATACCGTCGGTGATGTCGGACCTAACCATTACGTGCAAATGGTTAACGTCGCCTTTCGGATTTTCGACAAAAATGGCACTAGCCTAGTCGGGCCGACCAATATCAATCAATTATGGCAGGGCGAAGGGGGACAATGTGAGATTCAAAATGCTGGAGACCCCATTGTCCTGTATGATCGTCAGGTTGACCGCTGGCTCCTGAGCCAATTTTTTTCCAACGGTCTCTGTATCGCCATCTCCCAGACGCCAGACCCGACCGGGGCCTACTATCTCTATACGTTTCCCACGACCAACTTTCCAGACTATTTCAAATTTGGAGTCTGGTCCAATGCCTATTATATGGGCAGTAATGAGGGGTCGTATGCGGTTTATGCCTTTGATCGAACAAATATGCTAATTGGGGCCACAGCCCAGGGGCCGGTGAGATTCGGCGGCGGAACAAACTTTCTGATGCCCGCCGACCTGGATGGGAGTACGCCCCCGCCCGCTAATAGCCCTGGCCTGTTCTACACGTTTAAGGATAATGCCTTTCACGGTGGAAATGATCGGCTAGAGGTGTATGAATTCTCCGTCGATTTTGATACACCGGGTAACTCTACCTTTACTTTGGTTGACACCATTAATATCACCGGTTTTACTTACACCGTCTGTGGCTTCTTTGTTTTTAGCTGTATTCCCCAACCCGGCGTAACGGAAAAGATAGACGCTGTGTCAGATTGGCCAATGTGGAGTCTTCAATTCCGCATCTTTGGAGCGTACCAAACCCTCGTTAGTAACTTAGCCATTGATGTCGGGTCAGATCTGGCCGGAATCCGTTGGTTCGAACTCCGCAAAACCGCCGCTAATTGGGAATTACACCAGGAGGGAACTCACGCTCCTGATAGCGATAACCGCTTTATGGGCAGTATCGCTATGGATCAAAGCGGTAATATGGCTCTGGGCTACAGTGTCTCCAGCAGCAGCACCTTCCCTGCAATCCGCTATGCTACTCGCAATGCCGATGATACCACCGGAACCCTCCAAACTGAAGCTGTTCTCATTAATGGTTCAGCCTCACAAAGTGGGGGATTTTCACGATGGGGAGACTATAGCTCAATGAATGTGGATCCGGCGGATGATTGTACCTTCTGGTACACCTCGGAATATCTGACCAACACCGCCAATGGGTGGCAAACCCGCATTGGCAGCTTCAAAGTCCCTTCCTGTGGCCCACCGGCTCTCACAATCAGCAAGACAGGGCAAACCCAGGTCGCTCCTAATGACTTGATTACTTATACGCTGACGGTGACCAATAGTGGACCGGCAATCGCTACGAATCTGGTTATCACCGACACCTTACCGGATGGCGCAAGCTATGTCAGCGGCGGCACGCTAAGTGGTAACAATGTGGTTAGCTTCACCCTGGACTCGCTGGCGGCCAACGGCGGCACCGTTGAGCGCAGCTTTACCGTCACCGCCACCGAGACTATCATCAATGATGATTACGCCGTCACTGCTGACAGCGGGGTTAATGCCATCGGCACAACGATTGTCACCACGAACGTCACCGGCGGGTCAGAGATCTACTTGCCTCTTGTTGTTAAATAATTTCTGATTTATCTTGTTTATACAAAATGCCCCAGCCCAATAATTCAAGTCAGGCTGGGGCATTTTTACATTTGCCTCGTCTTAATCTTACACCCCCACCGCCTCGAACGCCTTCTGCGCCGCTGCAATCGTGGCCTCCACCACTTCATCGCTGTGGGCGGCGGAGAAGAAAGCCGCCTCGAACTGGGAGGGGGCCAGGTAAACGCCATTCTGCAACATGGCCTGGAAGAAACGGCCAAACGTCTCGGTGTCGCTCTTGGCCACCGAGTCCCAATCCGTTACCGGCTGGTCGCTGAAAAAGGCGGAGAACATCGTCCCCACCTGCGTCTGAACAATCGGCACGCCCGCCGCCTCAGCCGCCGCGCCGATACCCTCGGCCAGGCGGGTGGTGCGCTCGACCAGCCCCTCGAACAGGCCCGGCTCCCGCAGGGCCTTGAGGGTGGCAATCCCGGCGCTCATGGCCAGCGGGTTGCCGCTCAACGTCCCGGCCTGATACATCGGCCCGACCGGGGCCACCGTCTGCATAATCTCCCGCTTGCCGGCATAAGCCCCCACCGGCAAGCCCCCGCCAATGACCTTGCCCAGCGCCGTCAAATCGGGGGTGACGCCGTAATAGGCTTGCGCCCCGCCCGGCGAGACGCGGAACCCGGTCATCACTTCATCAAAAATCAATAACGCCCCATACTGGTCACACAAGGCCCGCAGGCCGCTCAGATAGCCCTCGACCGGGGGCACGACGCCCATATTGCCGGCCACCGGCTCCAGAATGATGGCCGCGATTTCATCCCCGGCCTCCTGAAAGAGGCTGTCGATGGCCTCGAGGTCGTTGAAAGGCGCGGTCAGGGTATCCCGGACCGTCCCTTTGGGCACGCCGGGGCTATCCGGCAGCCCCAACGTAGCCACTCCCGACCCGGCCTGCACCAGCAGAAAATCGGCGTGGCCGTGGTAATTCCCTTGCAGCTTGATGATCTTCTCCCGCCCGGTGTGGGCCCGGGCCAGCCGCAGGATGCTCATGGTCGCCTCCGTGCCGGAGTTGACGAAGCGCACCTGCTCCGCCGAAGGAACCATATCACACACCAGCTCGGCCAGCTCCGTTTCCAGAGCCGTCGGCGCGCCGTAGCTCGTGCCCCGTGTGGCCGCCTGTTGCAAGGCTTCGACCACCACCGCCGGGGCGTGGCCCAAAATCAGCGGGCCGTAGCTCAAGACGTAGTCGATATACCGGTTGCCATCCACATCCCACACATACGGCCCCTCGGCCCGGTCGATAAAGAGCGGCTGCCCCCCCACCGCCCGAAAAGCCCGCACCGGCGAATTGACCCCGCCGGGGATGACCTTCCGGGCCGCCGCGAAAAGTTCTTCGGATTTGGAAATATTCATTGCTCACACCTTTCCTAAAAAAGTCCACAGATAGACACAGATGGGCACAGATAGTTTTTTCAGGCCCGATTATAGACATCTATCTATAATCCACAAACCGCCCCCTCTCGACTGTTTGGGGATAAGAAGGATGAAACTGGATTCAACGCTTGAGCGCTCACCGTCGTCGAAGATATCCCCCCGTCGAGTCGGTATTGTAGCCCCCCGGTGACTCTGCTATAATAACCAAACACTTATCGTCAGGAGGTACCGGATGACCGACATAGTTTTAGAACAACGAGTAACCAAGTTGGAAGAAGCAATGGCGGCGTTGGCCCAAGAGACAACCCGTTTAGCGCGGGAGATGCTCGAATTTAAGGACGAAATGCGTGAGTTCAAGGACGAAATGCGTGAGTTCAAGGACGAAATGC
>CAZWZZ010000709.1:3266-3930 GCA_964638395.1 uncultured Caldilineaceae bacterium | reverse complement strand
AGTAAAGATCGGTGAAGGCCAGGGCAAAGGCGATCAGGGGGCTAATGACTAAAAAAACCAGGATAAAGCCGAGACGATCCCTTTTAATAATCATCCTGATGATAACAAAAAGAAGTAGCAACAGCAATGGTAAGGTCAGATACGTGATGAGCCAATCAGCCATTTGCCACGCAGAGACTTGAACCCGCTCTAAAAAACCCAACTGAGCGCCCCCGGCGATACTCTTCTTTTCGAGATAATCCTGATAGGCGTATTGGCCGATGGTGAAGATCATCAGCCAGGCTGCGGCTGCTGTGGCGTAAGTGACCCCTAATAATTTGACAATTTTGACCCAGACGATTTTTTGGCGACCCAGCGCCAGCCACAGCAGCAGAGGCGTGGGATAATAAAAAACGGCGTAGGCTTTGTTCAGGACGGCCAGGCCAAAAACAAGGCCCAACAGCAGAGACATTTTTAGGGTCGGCGTTTGCCACAGACGGTAACTGAGCAGAATACTCAGGCCCATTAGCGTGGCCAGCAAACTATCGGCCAGGGCCATTCGATCATACAAAAGGGCGAACGGGCTAATCAGATAAAACAGCGCCGCCAGGTAACCAAGATGGCGGTCGGGATAGAAGGCTTCGGTCAAGCGATAACAAATACCGGCTGTCAGGAGACCGGCCAG
>CAZWZZ010000709.1:0-3256 GCA_964638395.1 uncultured Caldilineaceae bacterium | reverse complement strand
GGTCATCAAACAGTTGAAAAAAGAGAACGATGCACCAGACGTACAACTGTTTGGCCGTCTCGCTGAGACCAACAAAAAATTGGCCGTTGGCTGTCAAATCGGCGACGTAGATGTGGGTCGTTTCGTCGATGTAGAGGGGGAAGGTAGTGATGTTGATGAGGCGGGTGGTCAGGAAAAGCAGGATGTAGAGGCCGACGCCAATTATTATATAGGGATTGAGTCTGGAGAGAGTTTTCATCATTGGCTATTCCAAAATTAGACCCTGTTCGATGAGCCAGGCAGCCAGAGTATCTCCTACGAAGCGATTGCCCTCGACCGTCCAGTGACTATCGCCGAAAAAATAGAGAGGAGTCTGATTTTGGCGGCGATGGGTGATCATCGGCTCGGTTAAATTCAGAAAAGATATTTGTTGATCCGTAAAAAATTCGGCCAATCGTTGATGGGGCTGATGCAGGTCGATATTAGTAAAAATAGGATTGTCGGCTAATACGGCTTGCTGTTCAGCCGGAGACAGCGCTGAAAAGTCGATGACAATTCCCCAGGGAAAGAAAACGACCGCCAAGGTAGCGCCATCAGCTTCGACTTCCCGCTGTAATTGGCCGATCATTAACTCGGTAACCTGCCAGGCTTGTTTCAATTTAGGGTCGCTCTCCGGCATATACAGCGCCCAAAAGGGGCTGGGATAAGTCTCCCCAAATATTTGTCGGGGGTAATTTGTCACAATTAGCGGTTCAATTTTTTGGTAAAGGCGTGAATATTGGTACAACTCCCCAAATATGTTATTCAAGGCTCGCCGATAGTCGGCGCACTCATTTTGCGTATCGCCGACACCAGGTGCGTACAGCAAAGGTTCCGGATTGATTTCGCCCCCACACATAGCGAAATAGGGAGCATAACAATTGACCCCTTGAAGCGTCAAGCCATGACCGGGTAGATTATTTTCAAAATCATTGCCTAGAAAAAACATCAACAATACCAAATCCGGTTCGAAGAATCGACCTTGTTCTCGATAATAAAGCAGTTGTTGACCGGTACCCCAGCCTGTAACCCCGCCGCTTATGACTTCGATACGGGGCGAGCCACCGAACATTTCGTTTAAACTGTCCTCTAAAATTTGATGGGCCGTCACAGACTCCTCGACCTGAACGGCATGGACGAACGAATCGCCCAACATCAGGATGCGAAACACATTGGCCGGTTTTTGCAGGCGGTGGTCGGTATCGTGCATCCCGGTCTCGTTGAATCTTAGATCGACTTGATAATCGTCCGTCAGTTTCAAGGCACCGTTAAAGTTCGGCTGCCCGATCCAACCCAGTTCACCATCGCACTGTAAAACGTCGGTCGATTGACCGGCCGGAACAGAACGCTCATCCGGGTATGGGGAGGGCAACAGCCGGGTGATGAACTCAAGTAGAAACAAAGCACTGACCACACTGACCAATATCAGAGTCACTCTGAGCCATAGCTCTTTGCTGAAAATTTTTTTGATAATTTTTTATCGCTCCACCAGTTCAAAACCCTAAAGATTTCCGCAATCAATTTCAAGTGAAAATCTGAGCATTTTGGGGCTAAATTTGAAAGCCTTAAGGTCTGGTTTTTCTCAACGGCGTAACTCATAACTAATTGGGGTACTATTCCTGACGGGTCATTTCCATCCCAGAATTTAATGAAATTTTGTGGATAATCACCAAGGTATCATCCACAATCGGACTGTCAGCCTGAGAAACGGGCAACCGTTCTAACGTTTCAAAGTCGTACAGCCCTACGGCCAGGTGATAGATGCCGCTCTCTAGCTCCTCCGGCAAGCGTAAAGCGTAGGTGTCGGGGATCGGCTCTTGTACAGGCCAGACTTGAGTCGGATAGCTGCCTCCCAACGGCGGCTTATCCACCTGGGCGACCAATGCCTGATTGCCGTCGAGTAGTTGGAGGGTGATGGTGTAATCTTTGTCGAGGGGACGGAGGGCTTCCCAGCGTAGGGAGACGCGAAAGTTGTCTGGGGTTGGTCCCGGCTCAAGGTGGTAGCCGGTCAGGCGGAGCTGATCGTCGAAGGTAACATCCAGCGTCGAATCGAAGGTGGGCGGCTCGCCAACCTGGATCAAACCGAGAGGGACGACCGGTTCGGATAGGGCTTCTCCATTGTCGTCGAAGACAGAGCGCCATTCGCCGTATGTGGATAAAACGGTATCTTTGTAGTTGCCTTTAATCAGACCGGCTTTGAGGGTGTAGACACCGGGTTGAAGTTTTTCAGAAACGTCGATAAGCCGATGATCGATCATCAATTGTCCCGGAACCCAGGTGGCCACCGGGGAAACAAACGCGCCCAATGTTTCACCCTGAACGTGCCCCTGGCTATCGACGACTTGTAGCAATAAAATTTGATCCTCAAGAATATTGCGCTGTGCCTGCCAAAATAGGCCGATGTCTAAACGCTGCTCCGATAAAAACCGGACATCATAGCCTAACAATTTCATTTCGCCGTCAAAATCAAGGCGGACCGGGTTCTGAGGCGTTGAGCGTAAGGAACTCAAGACCTGTGCACGTGGAGCCTGAAAGATATGCCCAATAGCCCGGCCCGTACTATCAACCACGACCTCCGCCTCATTCCGCGATAGCTGTGTTTCCAACAGAGCCTCGAAATCAGCCCATTTTGTTTGTTCCCACTGCCCAATGGTTTCAATATAGCCCCGGTCTCCGTCCGCAGCGGGGGATAGTAAGACAAAGCTAGGTAACTGATTGTTGAACCATTCCTGCCACCCAACAGGCCAAAAGATCGAGAGGGTCTCAGTAGGGGCCAGCAAGGTTTGATCTTCAACAGGCAGTTGCGAGACAAAATCTTCTTGCAGCAAATATTGGGCCGGAGGGAAACTGTGGACGGCTTGGGGAACTAACACCGTTTGTTTGTCATCAACGACGAGCGTGTTGATGCGTCGGGCTGCCAGATCAAAACCGTGATCGAATGGGGTCGGCAGGGGCGGGGCACCGACCCAAAATTGAGGACGAAACAGACCAAACGTTGCAATGATGCTTATGATTAAGACGCTTAACGCAACTGTCACATTGACCGGTAAGGCGACGCTATTTCTCTTCTCAAGCAGATATTCCAGGGGTGTATATAAACCGATGGCCAGAAGAGCATAAGTGGCCGGCAGACCTAAAATAACGCGCATCGTTGTCGGCAGACCAATCAGGATCGGTAGCATACCTAGAAAAAAGCTAATCAATAAAAAAGCATAGCCCACAGAGCGGGGGGTCAGCA
>CAZWZZ010000708.1:0-3930 GCA_964638395.1 uncultured Caldilineaceae bacterium | reverse complement strand
ACCACTGACTCATCATCCAACTTTGGGATCATTTAAATCTTGGAACTGCCTTATTGATCCTCAACCGGTGGGCAGATGCGCGGCGGCCCAGGTATCGAACTGTTGCAGGAGACGCTGCTTGATGGCCGTCTCCGCGCCGCAGACGAGGAAGGCGTTACGGGCCAGGCGGACCAGATCGGTCGGGGTGTAGCCAAATTCCTGGGCCAGCACCTCATACTCCCGGCACAGGTTGGTGTTGAACAGGGGCGGGTCGTCGCTGTTGACCGTCACCAGCAGCCCCATGCGATCCAGATGGGGCAGGGGATGCTCGGCCAGGCGGCGGTAGACGTGGAGACAGACATTGCTGGTAGGGCTGATTTCCAACGGAATTTGGCGCGTTTTCAACAGGGCTAATAGCTCCGGGTCTTCGATGGCCCGCACGCCGTGGCCCAGGCGGTCGGCCTGTAGCTCGTTGACCGCCCCCCGGACGCTGTCTGGCCCTTCCGTCTCTCCGGCGTGGGGCAGGCTCAACAGCCCGGCGGTTTTAGCCTCGGCAAAGGCGTGGGCAAAAGGCTGCGGCGGCGCGCCCACCTCCAGGCCCCCCAGCCCAAAACCGACCACGCCCCGCTCCAATCCGGCCAGGGCAAATTCCAGCGTCCGGTCGGCGGCCTGGGGGTGGTAACGGCCATCCTTCGCAAAGCCAAAATTGCGGGGGATGTCAAACACCCAGCCTATTTCGACGCCAAATTCCTGCCTGGCTCGCTGCCGGCCGGCCTCCAACCCCTGCAAAATCTCGTCGATGGTCAGCCCCTTGTCCAGATGATCGGTATGGGTATAGGGGGTGACGGTTGCCTCCCGGTAGAGGATGCCCTGCGCGGCCATATCCGCGCCCAGTTCGTAGACGATCAACTCGAAATCCTCGGCGGTGCGGATCAAATCCTGGATGGTCAGATAGACCCGGATGAAGTGGGGAAAATCGGTGAAGGTGAACCAGCGTCGCAGGCTGGGAATGTCGGTGGCCGGCAGCGACTCGGTTTTAGCGTGGCGGCGGGCCAGCTCCAGGACCGTTTCCGGCTGGATGGCCCCTTCCAGGTGAATGTGGATTTCCGCTTTGGGCATAGTGCGGATAAAATCGGCCAGGGCCATCGGTTCAGTGGGCATAATCACGCTCTCCTCATAAGATAGGCAACAGTCCCAATTATAGCCATCGGCGCGACAACCGGCAATTTTTAGCTCAGTGGTGGCCCCACAATGAGAATTGTTGCATCCCCCCGCTATTTGACAAATGTGTTATTTTTCACTACCCTAAGTGCGGAAAGAGTGTTCTATCACTCAACCGGGCGATGAAGCCGGGTAGTTGTCATCCACCTGAGTGAGAAAAGTTAACCCCCCTTGTGGACAAAATATCACCCAAGTCAGGGTAGGCACAGGTTGGAAATGATGGTAGAGTCTCCTTCAGACGACCTGTGGCCGAACTTATTATATGGTTCAACGAGTCCTGCGGTCCGTTTATAGACGGCCTATAGCCGCCCTGTGCGAGGATTGCGGCTGCTCTTAACCTGTCACTGTGTAACGTAAAGCGATTAAACGAAACGATCTTAATGAAACCAAAAATCCGTATTGAAAATCTGGTAAAAATTTATGGCAAAGCATCGAAATCGACGCAGAAAGCCCTCGATCTATTGAAAGAGGGGGTTTCTAAAGATGAAATCCAGAAGAAAACCGGCCAGGTGGTGGGCGTGGCCAATGCCTCCTTCTCGGTGCAGGAGGGGGAAATTTTTGTGGTCATGGGGCTGTCCGGCTCCGGCAAATCCACCCTGATCCGCTGCGTCAACCGGCTGATCGAACCGACTAGCGGCCATATCTACATCGATGATGAGGATATTGTGGCCGTCGACGAGCGGCGGCTACGGGAGATACGTAGAACGAGAATGGCGATGGTTTTTCAACATTTCGCCCTCTTTCCCCACAAAACCGTCGTCGAAAATGTGGCCTACGGGCTGAAAGTACGTGGCCTCCCTGAGCAAGAGCAGCGTGAAAAAGCGCTGGAGGCCCTCGATCTGGTCGGGCTAAAATCATGGGCCGATTACCGGCCCGATAATCTCAGCGGGGGCATGCAGCAGCGGGTCGGGCTGGCCCGCGCTCTGGCCACCGAGGCTGATATTTTGCTGATGGATGAAGCCTTCAGCGCCCTCGATCCGCTGATCCGCCGGGAGATGCAGGATGAGTTGATCCAACTCCAGGATCGGCTCCATAAGACCGTTCTCTTTATTACCCACGATCTGAACGAAGCGTTGCGGGTCGGCAATACCATCGCCGTTCTGCAACAGGATGGCCGCATCGTGCAGATTGGCACGCCGGAGGAGATCATCACCCAACCGGCAGATGAGTATGTGGCCGAATTTACCCAGGATGTGGATCAGGCCCGGGTATTGACCGCCGAGTCTGTCATGAAAGCAGCGGAAGGCCTGGTCTTTAAGCCGGATGCGCCGGTCAAGACAGCCCTGAACCGGCTCAAATTAGCCCATGTGGACGCCCTGTATATGGTCAACGAGCAACACAATCCCCGGGGCCTGGTCTTGAAACCGGACCTTCTGAAAGCGGCCAACAACGGCGCGGTCGATCTGTCCGACGTGGTGCGAGCGGAGTTTCCCCAGACGGTAAAGGAGACCCCGTTAACCGACCTCTACAGTTTGTGTGCTGCCGGTCTGCCGGTGGCCGTCGTCGATGAGCAGAACCGGCTGCAAGGCATCATCGACCCGCTCGATATTTTCGCCACGCTCAGCTCCAGGGGGGAGGGGGCGGCGACAGAGTGATAACGTAAGCCCCCCGGCCCCCTACTGGACTGATCGTTACCCATAAATGGGGTAAGTTATCATCAGCGAGGGTTGAGGCAACGGTGGGCCATTTCCCTGGCTTGGGGACCTATTTTTCCCCCATCGTAATGGGTTAACGCCGATTTCGCCCCCTCTAACCTTCCTGCGGTCGCCCGGTGGGGGGAGAACTTTCTCGCCTCCCCCCCGGTGGGGGGGATTGAGGGGGGGCGAAATCGGCGGGGGAGACCTCACTACGGGACAAGGTTATATTAATGTGACATTGTAGAATTAATTCTCATTCCTAAGGACAAAAACAAATGGATGAAATTTTTGATCGATATGAATTACCATTAGGCGAATGGGTGGAAGTCGGCGTCGATTGGCTGGTGGTCAACGCCACGCCGGTATTCGATGCCATCAGTTGGCCCATTGAGCAGATTTTGGACAATATGGAAGCCTTTTTACTCTTCGTGCCCTGGCCAATCGTCATTCTGGCCGTGGCCGCCATCGGCTGGTTCAATGCCGGCTGGAAGGTGAGCGTTTTCAGCGGCCTGGGGCTGTTGTTGGCCGGTTTTTTGGGCTACTGGGATTTGACGATGACCACCCTGAGCATGATCCTGACCGCCCTGACCTTTTGCATCGTGGTCGGCATCCCCCTCGGCATTTTGGCCGCCCGCCGGGATGAGTTCGAGACGATCTTGCGCCCGGCCCTGGATGCGATGCAGACCATTCACCCCTTTGTCTATCTGGTGCCGATTGTAATGTTCTTCGGTACGGGCAAAGTGCCCGGCACGATGGCCACCATCATCTTTGCCCTGCCGCCGATGGTCCGCCTGACCAACCTCGGCATCCGCCAGGTCCCGGATGACGTGGTCGAGGCCGGTCGGGCCTTTGGCTCCAACGACCGGCAGTTACTCTTGGAAGTCCAGCTTCCGCTGGCCCTGCCGACCATTCTGGCCGGCTTGAACCAGACGTTGATGCTGGCCCTGTCGATGGTGGTCATTGTGGCTCTCATTGCCGGCGGCGGGCTGGGCCAGGAGATCCTGCGAGCGGTAGGCCGGCTGGATATTGATCGGGCCTTCACAGCCGGACTGGCCGTCCTGATCCTGGCCGTTGTGTTGGATCGCATCTCCCA
>CAZWZZ010000707.1:0-3933 GCA_964638395.1 uncultured Caldilineaceae bacterium | reverse complement strand
TGCGCTTCGGTGACTCCGATCACGCCGGTGATATTCATTCGCTCATAGGGCCGGTTATTTCGCAAGGTGTGGAGACAGGTTCCGCTCTGAATATCCCACACTTTGATAGTCTCATCATCGCTGGCGCTGATCAGCAGCGTCCCATCCGGGCTATAAACCACCGACCGAATCCGGTTGGTGTGTTCATCCAAGGTCATGACAGCTTCGGCCCGGTTAATATCCCACACTTTGATGGTGTGATCCTCGCTACTGCTGACCAATCGCTGGCCATCGGGGCTAAAGGCCACGGCCCAGACCCGATCAGTATGCCCCTCCAACAGAGTCCGACACTCCCCCCGTTGCACATCCCAGACACAGACCGTCTGGTCGCGGCTACCGGTGGCTAACAAACGGCCATCGGGACTGAAGGCCAGGGACAGCAGCCAGCTCTCGTGCCCTTCGAGAACCCGCACCACCTCTCCGCCGGGTATCGCCCACAACCGCACCACCTCGCCCCCCCCCCCACTGGCCAGTAAGCGACCATCGGGACTGAAGGCAATCGCCTGCACGGCATTGGTGTGACCGTCCAGAGTTTTCAGCAGACGTTCATCCTCAACCGTCCAGAGACGAACCGTTTGGTCGGCGCTGGCGCTGGCCAGGAATTGCCCATCCGGGCTAAAAGCGACCGCCGTCACCCGTTCCGTATGCCCTTGCAAAACGTTGAGTGGCTCACCCCGCTCGATGTGCCACAGACGAACGGTCTGGTCATCACTGCCGCTGGCACAGAGGCGGCCATCCGGACTGAAAGCCACGGATGTCGCCCGGTGGCGATGTCCCCGAAACTGTTGCAGACAGCGATTACTGTTGAGGTCCCACAAGCGGACGATATGATCTTCGCTGCTGCTGGCTAACAGAGTGCCGTCAGGGTGAAGGGCCGTAGCCCAGACCTGGTTCGTGTATCCCAGCAGCGTATCGAGACATTGGCCGGTGCGGACATCCCAAATCTTTTTCGTTTTATCATCGCCGCCGCTGACGATGGTGTGGCCATCCGGGCTAAAGGCAATGGCCCGGACCCAATTGCGATGGCCGCGCAGGGTCTTGAAGCATTGACCGCTATGGACATCCCATAATTTAACCGTATGATCGTAGCTGCCGCTGGCTAACATTTCCCCCTCGTGATCCGGCGACATGGGAGAAAAGGCAATGGATTTGACCCGGCCTGTATGCTCGGCCAATATCTGGAGACAGTGTCCTTTGGTCGCGTCCCAGATGCAGATGGTGTGGTCGCTACTGCCGCTGGCCATCAACCGCCCATCGCCACTGAAAGCCACCGACTCAACCCGGTTCGTGTGCTGTTCGAGAATATGAAGACAGTGACCGCTCTCTGTCTGCCACAATCGCACCGTATTATCTTTGCTACCACTGGCCATCACCTGGCCGGTATGGTTGAAAACGAGGCAGCGAACCGAATCGTTATGGGCAGTTAAAGTTTGCCGGCACTCGCCCCTGTCGAGGTCCCATAATTTGATCGTCTGGTCATCGCCGCCACTGGCCAACAGATACCCGGCCTGGCCCGGTTGGGGCGTCGGGCTGAAGGCCACCGCTCTGACCCGGTCGGTGTGGTCATCGAGAATCTGCAAACATGCCCCCGTTTCGACATCCCACAGGCGAATAGTCCGGTCGCTGCTGCCGCTGGCGAGGATGCGCCCATCCGGGCTGAAGGCGACGGTTCGCACCCAGCCGGTGTGTCCCCGGCATACCAAAACCTTTTCTCCGTCCGTCATCCGCCACAGATGGATTTGATTGTCCGTTGTCCCGGCTGCCAAAAGATGCCCATCCGGGCTAAAGGTGACGGAAAAGATGCTGCCAAAGGTATCGGTAAAAACCGATTTGGCCAGGTTGGCCTGGGAAAAATCGGTGTCGTGCAGGTTGACATCACGCAGATAAGCCTGGCGAATGGACAACTTGGAAAAGGTGTATTGGGTTAAATCACTGCCGATTTGGAGGAGAATATCCAGAATATTCCCCCCAGCGTAGTTGGGTTTGTGGGCGCTTTCCATAGATTGGAGGGCCTGGAGCAGTTGTTTCAGCTTTTCTTCCAGCGCTTCACGCCCCAGAGTCATGAGCAGTTTATTGATAACCGGCTCCAGAACGAAGCGAACCTGGCTGTCTCGAATGTAATCTTTGCTCTGGGCTTTGATGAGCGGGTGGGTACGGAACATGTGAAGTTTCTGGCTGATGACCTCCTCACACAGCCGGTCGATCAAATGATCGGTGACATACTCCATAACCACATTTTGCAGCGTAAAGCCGTGGGGGTCCCGCTCGATGAGGGAGCGGCGGCTGAGGAAGTTGAGCGCCTCCAACAAATCTCGGCTGGAGACCGGCTGGATGGTATCTTCCTGCAACTCCTGGAGCGAAATGCCGCCCCGCTCCACGGCCAACCAATACATAATGTCCTGCTCCAGCGGCGACAACCGCTCAAACTGTTGGTCGAGCATCTCCCGCAAGCCGCCGAAAATGGCTGTTTCTTCCTGGAGAAAATCGGCAATCTGGCCGTGGAAAATATCGCGGATGGTCTCGGAGACCAGCTTCAGGGCCAACGGGTTGCCGGAGTAGCGGTTAATCAGGGAGGCCCAATTGTCTTGAAGCCCGGCCAGGTTTTTGTCTTTCAAGATGGCCTGACCGGTCGCCTGGTCAATCCCCTGTAGCTGAAAGGAACGCACCGGCCCGCTCTCCCCCTCTATCGAGATCAACTCTTTGGGCTTTTCCCGGCTGGTCAATAGCAGACAGCTTTGGTGTCGTGTTTCGCCGAGGCGCTGGATGAACTGACCATAGGCTTCGTAGCCGGCCTCATATTGGCCGGCGGGCGTCCCGGCCCGAAAAACAGACTCGACATTATCCAGAATCAACAGACAGCGGTGGGCCTGGAGGAACTTGACCAGATAAGCCAACCGGCCCCCCACATCTTCGGGCAGGTCGAGGTCTGTGTCTGAAAAAAATTGTAGATATTCCCGTAAAATATCGGCGGGCAGCGGCGCGTTGCGTAGCGAGCGCCAGATGACGTAATCAAATTCAGTGTGAATCATCTCGGCCAATTTGGTGACCAGGGATGTTTTGCCCTGGCCCCCGATGCCCAGAACCGCTACCACCCGGCAACGCTCCTGAGTGATCCATTTTTTCAAATGCGCTAATTCGGCTGCCCGACCGTAGAAATTGTAAACGTCCGGCGCTTCCCCCCAATCCTCTTTGGTCATCAGCTTGTGGGTGGGGGAGAGCAAATCGACGGGGCTACCGCTGTCCTCTTCATAAAGATGAATAATCTCGGCGGCTTCCGTATCAGGCAGAAAAAGCTCCTGAATAAACTGCTGCAAATATTCCTCGGTCGGCAATCGTTCGTTGCGCTCCAAGCGGGAAATATGGGAATTATCATACCCCAACATCTCGGCCAAATCAGACTGCTTCAACGAAGCCTTGAGCCGGTGATGACGTAGTAACTCCCCCAGTGTTCTCTGGTTCTTTTGGATCATTTGCGCAAATCCTCTGGCAAGTTTCTGACTGACGCGCAACTCTGTTGATGATACAATGGTGGTAGATTAAGGATGAGTAAACAAAAGGGAGGTTCACAAATGAAGTTACTACTGTTGTCGGTGGTGTTGGTGATGTTGGTGATGTTATTGTCGCTGAGTTTGTTTGCCCGTTACCACGTCAGTCATTGAGCAAAATTAGGTAGGGCAATTTTTTAGGACGACCTACAGCGCCCTAATTGTAAATAACGAAAAACGACGACAATCGTTTAGCTATCCGCTTATTATCACTTAACATAGACAGAGCGGCAAATTTAAGGCCGATGACTGATGATGCAAAAGAAAAAATGCAGGCCCCAATCATTGAGGGGCCTGCACAGAAGCGAGGTGTATTGGCGAGGCGGGCCTAAACCGACCCGACTACAAC
>CAZWZZ010000706.1:2828-3934 GCA_964638395.1 uncultured Caldilineaceae bacterium | reverse complement strand
GGGGAAAGGTGTGGATGAAGGTCGGGTTGACGATGGTCGGCTCGATGTATTCGCCTAGCAGCTCATCGACCAGCTTGCCCCAGGTCGGCTGAGGGGAGACGGCCAGGTTGCGCCGTTGACATTCGGCCCACAGAGCGTCCAGGTCGCCGTTGGTCTCAAAAATGTCGATGCCGGTATGTTCCTCGATGCCCTCTGCCAGATTGAGCCGCCGCCAGGGGGGGGTCAGGTCAACTTCTTTGCCGTCGAAGGTAATCTGCATCGTGCCCATCACTTCCTGGGCGATAGCGGCGACCATCGTTTCGGTCAGTTCCATAATATCCTGATAATCGGCGTAGGCCCAGTAACATTCCATCATCGTAAATTCGGGGTTGTGCTTGGTGCTGATGCCTTCGTTACGAAAATCCTTGCAAATCTCATACACCTTGTCGAAGCCGCCCGTAATCAGCCGCTTGAGGTATAGCTCATCGGAGATGCGCAGGAACAGTTCCATATCGAGCGCGTTATGGTAGGTGGTGAAAGGCCGGGCCATCGCCCCGCCGTAGATGGATTGCAAAGTAGGCGTTTCGACCTCCAAAAAGCCCTGGCCATCTAAAAATCTCCGCATAGCCGTGATGATCCGGCTGCGCTTGACAAAAATATCCCGTACCTCCGGGTTGACCATCAGATCGAGATAACGTTGGCGGTAGCGGATTTCGATATCTTTGATGCCATGCCACTTTTCGGGGGGGGGGTGAATGGCTTTGGCCGCCAGTTGGAAATCAACGACGTGGACGCTGATTTCGCCGGTTTTGGTGCGGAACAGATAGCCCTGAGCAGCCACAAAGTCGCCCAGATCGAAATCTTTCTTAAAGATGTTATATTTTTCCCCGGGCAGGTCATTTTTGCGGAAGTAGAGTTGGAGCCGCCCGCTGCCATCTTCGATGTGGGCAAAGGCGCTCTTGCCCATAATCCGAATCGAGGTCAACCGCCCGGCCACCTCGACGTCGATCCGGGGCAACGCCTCACCCTCGGTCTGCTCGGCTTCGGCCGCTTCAAACAGCCGGATGGCTTCGGCGGCGGTGTGATTTCTGATGACCCTCGGCGGATAGGGCAGTTCCCCCCGCTCC
>CAZWZZ010000706.1:1627-2728 GCA_964638395.1 uncultured Caldilineaceae bacterium | reverse complement strand
CTATTATGCACATTGGTTGCGTTTGTGCAAGCTATTCGATCTCAATCACCTTGAACTCGCTGATGCCGTTGGGCGTTTCCACCTCGACGGTTTGCCCCACTTTAGCCCCCAACAGGGCCTTGCCGATGGGCGACTCGTTGGAGATGCGGCCATCGAGGGGGTCCGCCTCAGCCGAGCCGACGATCTGGTAGGTTTCCTCACCGAACCCTTCTTCTTCAACGGTCACGGTGTTACCAATCGACACTTCATCCGTAGACCCGCCGTTCGACTCGATGATAATCGAGTTGCGGAGCTGCGACTGAATAGTTTGGACGCGCCCTTCGAGAAAGCCTTGTGAGAGCTTGGCTTCATCATAAGCAGAGTTCTCGCTGAGGTCCCCCTCTTCTTTGGCCGACTTGATTTCGGCAGCAATCTCTGGGCGACGCACGTTAATCAAATAATCAAGTTCTTCTTCTAATTTCTTTTTACCTTCTAATGTTAGATAGACGGGTTTTTCTGCCATTTATGAACCTCGCTTACTATTAGTGTTAAAAACCGCTTTGGGTTAGTTTTCGGTTTGGTGTCTGGTGAATGAAGGGGGCGTATACGGAGACGATTAGCGGCATCGAGCATTGCCAGCGCTCGATGAGACCTCCGCTGTGGCTTTTAACATCTGCTTCCCAAAAATTTTTACCTTCATCGCTAAAAAAAAATAGAGACCTGCTAAGGGCCTCGACTTCGGAAACGAGACCTATTATACCCGAAGCCCAAGATTTTGTAAAGACCGTTTGTTCAACTTTTAATGATTTATTAATCGTTTTTTCCGCTCAAGTTCGTGAATTTTTGGTTCTTTGGAAGGTCAAAGGAAGGTCAAAAAGGAAAGTCGATAATTTGAGACGGGTTCGGATCGAGGGGAGAATAAACGCTACCGCTTTACAGAGTATTATACCCCAGGCCAAGACAAACCTTCACCCTTACTTATCTCAACCCGGCGAACAGATCATCCTCTTTTTGAGCGGGGGATAAGGCGTAGTTGAGGTCGTCTGAACAATGGGCCAGAATGAACGTCTCTTGCCAGAAGGCGGGATTGGCCTGCCAATCAAAATCTTCTTGCAGATAGGG
>CAZWZZ010000706.1:0-1527 GCA_964638395.1 uncultured Caldilineaceae bacterium | reverse complement strand
AAATGGCCATAGATGCCGTCCGGTCCGAAGGAGAGAACCACCTGCGGCTTGATTTGGCGCATCAGGGTGACGATTTTATAAACCGCCTCGCCGGGTGGGACTAGCGTCGTCTGGCCATCGACATAGCCCAGCAGGTGAAGATGTTGCACGCCATACGCCTGGCAGGCGCTCCTTAGTTCCTGCTCCCGAACCACACTTAGCGGCTGAGACAGGTCGAGGTCAGGGTTGGCCAGTTGTCCAAACTCGCCCCGCGTGGCGATGACCAAATGAACGTCAACCCCCTCCGCGACATATTTGGTCAACGTGCCGCCCGTTCCGAAGGCTTCATCATCGGGATGGGCAAAAATAGCCATCAGGGTTAAGTTGTCTGTCATTCTATCTTACCTTTATAATTTATTGGGATGGTCCCCGGTTGGAATAATAGAGACACATTATACCATCCCAACCGAATTTGATTAAAAACGAGAATAAGTTAAGCAGGAAGAGATACGTCGCTCACCAAACGTACCCCGCAATTTGCATTTATCGCCACAGCCATTTAACATAGGGCCTCATTTCCGTGGGCGAAATGATGTGTCCCGTTTATATAGAATACCCAATCAACGATGAGGAGGTTAATGCTTATGTCTGTCTATGATGAGGTCTATCAACGATCACTGGAAGATCCGAACGGCTTCTGGGGTGAGGTCGCCGAGGACATTCATTGGTACAAAAAGTGGGATAAGGTTTTGGACGACTCGAATCCGCCGTTCTACCGGTGGTTTGTGGGGGGTGAGATGAACACCTGCTACAACGCCCTCGATTATCACGTCGAGAATGGGCGGGCGGATCAACCGGCCTTGATTTACGACAGCCCGGTGACGAAACAGGTCAAGCAGTACACTTATCGGGAATTGCGGGATGAAGTGGCCCGTTTTGCCGGAGTGCTGCGCGATCAGGGCGTCGAAAAGGGAGACCGGGTCATTGTTTATATGCCGATGGTTCCCGAAGCGGCGATAGCCATGCTGGCCTGCGCCCGGCTCGGTGCCATTCACTCGGTCGTGTTTGGCGGCTTTGCGGCCAAAGAGTTGGCTACCCGCATCAACGATGCTAAGCCGAAAGTAATCGTCTCCGCCTCGTGCGGTATCGAGGTGACGCGGATCATCGAATACAAGCCGCTGCTGGATGAAGCGATTGAAATTGCCGCTTCCAAACCCGAAAAGTGCGTGATTCTCCAGCGGCCCCAAGCCCAAGCCTCGATGATCGAGGGCCGGGATGTCGATTGGCAGAAAGCCGCCGCCGCCGCTGAGCCGGCCGATTGTGTGCCGGTTCAAGCCACCGACCCGCTCTACATTCTTTACACTTCCGGGACGACCGGTGTGCCCAAGGGCGTCGTCCGGGATAACGGCGGTCACGCCGTGGCCTTGAAGTGGAGCATGAAAAACATCTACGGCATGGATGCGGGCGACGTCTACTGGGCCGCCTCCGATGTGGGCTGGGTGGTCGGCCACTCCTACATCGTCTATGCGCCGCTGCTCAAGGGTTGCA
>CAZWZZ010000705.1:2823-3941 GCA_964638395.1 uncultured Caldilineaceae bacterium | reverse complement strand
TCGAGTTGACCGTGTCGGTTCGATTTCTGTAGGCAAACTTTGGCTAAATCCACATTATTTTACGAAATACGTTTTGCGTTCTACGCAACACGCAATTATAGCACGTTTGGCGTCAGGGGAAATTTTGAGAAGGCCAGACCTGCGAGGTTTCAAAAACCTCGTAGGTCTTCGTTAGGGAGTAATCGAGAGACGGCGTGACCTGCGAGGTTTCAAAAACCTCGTAGGTCTTCGTTAGGAATTAATCGCGGGATCAACCAACCGGCAGCCGGTAATAGTCATAAACCGTGGTCGTAGCGAACCCGGCCCGCTTATAGAGCGACAGAGCATTTTCATTCTCGGTCGCTACTTCCAGCGAGATGAGCGGATGCTTCTCGTCAACCAATTGGGTGACGATGTGGCTAAGGACGGCTTTGCCGTAGCCTTTACCTCGATGCTCCGGCAGTATGACGAAGGCGTTGATGTAGATTTCGTCGCCGCTCTGCGTCGTCTGGATTTTGCCGATAGTCCTCCCGTTCAGGGTAATCACCCAGACGCGACGAGCGTCATCGGCAAATACCTTTTCGAGCCACTGTTTGCTATTCTCGAACTCGGTCTGGAAGGCGGTCACATCCATCCGGGCCAACGCCTCCAGATCAAGCGGCGTTCCGTCCCGCAGAGCCAGGCCATCGGGCCAGGGAACCGGCGGCACGGCCCGGTTACGCAGGACCATTTTGTATTCGGAGAAGTCATACCTGGCCCCCAACGTCTGCATCGTCGGGGCGGCGCTGGTCGAGGCCCGCTCACAGATGAAGAGCAGGTCGGGGATGCCCCGGCGACGGACCTCCTCGCGGGCGGTGGCCACCAAGTGGCTGAAAATCCCCCGGCGGCGGTAGGCCGGATGAACCATGCCGTTGATCTCGACCTCCTCCCGGTTAAAGCCATACAGGGCCAGATAGCCGATCAACGTCCCGCCGTCCTCATAGAGAAAGTCGTTGATCTCTTCTTGACTGCGATGGCGGAGCGTGTTGGGGTTGAGCTTCATCGCCAGTCCATCCGCTTCGTTGCAGATTGTTTCCAGCGTTTCAATTGCGGCCAGTTGGGCCGGGGTTAAGCCTTTGCTTTTGGTCAGCATGTCGTTA
>CAZWZZ010000705.1:0-2723 GCA_964638395.1 uncultured Caldilineaceae bacterium | reverse complement strand
TGTTGCCGTTGATACCGCTCCTGGGCCAGCTTCCGCAAATCTTCAACCACGTCCGACTCGTCGGTAATCTCCATACCGATCAAGGCTTCGATGGCATCTTCGAGGGTGATGATCCCGGCGGTGCCTCCATACTCATCGATGACCAGAAAGATATGCTCCTTCGCGCTGATGAGTTCATCCAGAACGGCGGCGACCGGCGCGGTTTCCGGCACGACCCGGATTTCGTGGGCCAACGCCCGCAGGGTAACGTGATGTTTATCCACGGCGCTTTGCAGAAAGATCTGGTGGCGCAAAACATAGCCGGTAATATCGTCGATGCTCTCATTATAGATCGGGAGGCGCGAGTAGGGCAGCGTTTCGTGGTCGATCATCACCTCGCGGATGGTCAAATCCTGTTGGAGAGCCATCACCACAGTCCGAGGCGTCATAATTGTTTCGACCTGCACCCGATCCAGATGGAACAGATTGCGTAGCACCCGATCCTCCCGCTCGTGCAGCGTCCCCTCCTGCGCCCCAATTTTAGCCAGCACTTCCAGATCGTCCCGGGTCACCGTGTTGTCCAGTTGCTCCGGGCGGAGTTGGCGGGTCAGCCACTCGAAGACCCAGACCGCCGGGGCCAGGCCGATCAGCAATGTCTGGGTAGTGTAGGCGGTGAAGGTTGTCAGTTGCTTCCAGTAGACCGCGCCCAATGTTTTGGGGATGATTTCCGATAGCACCAGGATGAGCAGGGTTAGAATGGCCGAGATCAGGCCGATGAATTGGTTGCCGAAGATCGCCGCCGCCTCGGCTCCCGCCCCCGCTGCCCCGACCGTGTGGGCGATGGTGTTCAGGGTCAAGATGGCCGAGATAGGCCGGTCCACATCCTGCTTGAATTGCTGCATCAACCGCCCGGCCCGCTGGCCTTGCTTGATGAGCAGTTCGACGTGGGCCTGGGAGGTTGAGAGGAGGGCCGCTTCGAGAATGGAGCAGAGGAAAGAGACGCCGAGGGCCAGAGAAATGTAGAGCAGTAGCGCCGTCAGGCTGCCTGACTCGCCCGCCCCCGGCGTAATCGGGGCGAAGAGAGGTAAATATAGGGACTGTAAGGTTTCCATGAGAACCGTCACCCGCTACCACCGGCTCCTGACCTTGCCCAGAGCGCGTAAGACCCGCTCCGGGGTCAGCGGGAATTGGTCGATCCAGATGCCGATGGCGTCGAAGACGGCGGAGGCCACGGCGGGGGCGTAGGGCAGATAAGGCATTTCGGCCATACCCCGCACGCCAAACGGTCCGTTTGGATGTTCCTCTTCGACGATAATCGAATCGATGTGGTGGGGAATGTCGTAGACGCCGGGAATGAGGTAGGTGCTAAAATTTGGCGTCAGGACTTCCCCTTTGTGGGTGCGGAAATCTTCCAAAATGGTGTAACCGTGGGCCTGAACGATGCAGCCCTCGATCTGGCCGATGATCTGCTCCGGGTTGATGGCCTTGCCCACATCATCGGCGCACACCACCCGGTTGACGGTGATGGCTCCGGTTTCGGTATCGACCGTCACCTCGACCATCTCGGCAGCGTAGCCATAGGCAAAGTTGGGCACGCCGTAGCCGGTCTGGGGATCGAGCGGCGTCGTTTTGGGGGCGAACCAGGTCGCTTCGGCCACCGCCGGGCGATCCTCTTTGCGCCACTTCCGCAGGGCAAATTCGGCAGCCTCTTTGACGGCGTTACCGGCCAGCATCGTCAGCCGGGAGGCGCTGGCGCTGCCGGAGCTTTCGGTGAAGGCTGTATCCGACACGGCCAGCGTCACCCGCTCGAAGGGGATGCCCAACACATCGGCGGCGATCTGGGCCATCGCCGTGTGATGCCCCTGGCCGACATCCGCCCCGGCAATGCGGACCACGGCCTCCTCGATCTCGCCGCCGCCCCGCAGTTCCACCTCAGCCCAACTATTTTCATCGAAGCCAAAGCTAAAGCCGACATTTTTCAGGCCGACGGCAAAGCCCTGGCCGGTCACGTAGCGGGGCAAAATTTCCGGGTAGTCGGGGTCATTTTCGCCACGGGGGCCGGGATAGTACCAGTTGGAGGCCCAGGCCGTTTCGCGGATGACCTTCTCCAGGCTGACCCCACCGGGGATGGTCGTCCCGACGGCCATCGGTTTGTCATCATCCAGAATATTTTGCAGACGCAGCTCGACCGGGTCTTTGCCCAATTTTTCAGCCAGCTTGTTCATCTGCATCTCGGCGGCAAAGTGGCCCTGCGGCCCGCCAAAGCCTCGGAAAGCGCCGCCGGGGACGTTGTTGGTGTAAATAGCGTAGGCATCGACTGTGACGTTGGGGATGTCATAGCCGCCGGTACAGGTCAGCAAGGCATTGCCCAGCACCTTGTTGCTGGTGTACATATAGGCCCCGGCGTCGCTGTAAATCGTGACCTCGGCCGCCAGCAGCGTGCCGTCCGCCTTGGCCCCCCATTTGGCCTTGAGCGTCATCGGATGGCGCTTGCAGTGGCCGATGATCGACTCCTCCCGCGTCCAGATAATCTTCACCGGACGCTCGATCTGGTGTCGCTCTTTCAGAACTTTCACCGCCAGGGCCAGGATAATCTGCACGCTCATATCCTCCCGTCCGCCAAAGGCCCCGCCGATGGCGTCGTAGACGACCCGGATTTCCTCCGGCGGCATATCGAGAGCGTGGGCGATGGCCTGTTGGTCCTCCCAGGTCCACTGCCCGGCGCAACGCACCGTAATCCGCCC
>CAZWZZ010000704.1:0-3951 GCA_964638395.1 uncultured Caldilineaceae bacterium | reverse complement strand
ACAAACAAAGCCCCCACCTGTTTGACCGGGTGGGGCTATATATTACCTCTTTATAAAGAACACATTTTAATTATATGCCTTTAGGAGTGATTCGCCAAGTTTCGGCTCGCTATCGCGTGGGGAGCGTCCATCAAGATTACCGCCGGTTCAGGCGGGGGTTGAGTGCATCCTGCAAGCCATCCCCCAAGAGATTGAAGCCCAACACGACGATGGCAATAGCCAGACCGGGGATAAAAATCAGGAAAGGGGCGGTAAAAACCTGGTTTCGTTCGGAACTGACCATCAAGCCCCACTCCGGGGTTGGCGGTTGAGCGCCGAGGCCGAGAAAGGAGAGCGCGGCTACCTCGACGATGGCCGTGCCGATGCCCAACGTACCCTGGACGATGAGGGGGTTGATGGCGTTGGGCAGCACATCGCGGAACAAAATCCGCATCGGCGGCACGCCCAGGGCCCGGTCGGCCAGAATAAAATCCTGCTCCTTGACCGTCAACACGCTAGAGCGGATGACGCGGGCATAGGCCGGGATGGTGACGACACTAATCGCAATCAATGAATTAATCAACCCCGGCCCTAACACGGTCACAATGGCGATGGCCAGAATGAGGGCGGGGAACGCCAAAAAGACATCCATCAGTCGCATAATGACATTATCCACCCAGCCGCCGACAAAACCGGCGATAGAGCCCAGAATCGTGCCGCTGACGATGGCAATCGTGACCGCCGCAAAGCCAACCAGCAGCGACAGCCGCGCCCCGTAGACGACCCGGCTAAAGAAATCGCGGAAGTTGGCATCGACACCGAAGATGTGCTGCGGCTGGTCGGTCGGGCAGCCCAGGGCGTGGATACAGGGGGGAGAGCGTTTCTTGATGTTCTCCTCAACGCCGATCAACTGCTCCTCCGGGTCGAAGGGGGCAATGAGCGGGGCGAAGACGGCGACGCTGGTCAAAAAAAGAAGCATAATCAAGCCCAGGATGGCCGACTTTTTCTGTAACAGATGCCGAATAGCGTCTTGAGTCAGACTGCTCGGCTTGGTCGATTTGACCAGGTCCGGCACTTTGGCGGCCGGGGCCGTCTCTGTGGTTGTGGTCATCATTTCTCCCTATCGTAACCGGATGCGCGGATCAAGGAACGCATAAGAAATATCGACTAACAAATTGATTGTCACAAAGCCAATGGCAATAATCAGGGTGAAGCCCTGGACAATAATGTAGTCGCGGGCGGTGATAGCCTCGAACAGCGTCCGGCCCAGCCCGGCCAGGTTAAAAATGGTTTCGGTCAACACCGCCCCGGCCAGCAAAAAACCCAACTGGAGACCGACAATCGTCACCACCGGCAGCAGAGCGTTGCTCAGGCCGTGCCGGAAGACGACCCCGATTTCGGCCAATCCTTTGGCCCGGGCCGTGCGGATATAATCCAAACTCAACACTTCGAGCAGAGTCGAGCGGGTGATGCGGGCGACAATCGCCAGAGGGATCGTGCCCACGGCCACCGCCGGTAAAATCAGGTGCCTGATAGCATCCCAGAGTGCCTCCCAATTGGCCGTAATCAGGGCGTTGAGAATATTGAGGTTAGCAAAGAAGGAGAGTAGATTGTACCAGGCCGTATCCTCAGCCACGCTCCAGCCCCACACCTCGAAAAAGGCCGGGTTGCTGATGCCGGAGGTCAAGCGGCCTGACGGCGGCAGTTGGAGAAAGGTATCTTTCAGCAGCAGGGCAAAGACATATTGGAGTAACAGGCCCAACACAAAAACCGGCACCGAAATGCCGATGTTGGCCCCGATCATCGTGGCTACATCAATCGAAGAGTTGTGCCAATAGGCCGAAATCACGCCGAAAATAATCCCAAACGTAGTGGCAAAGATCATCGCCGCCAGAGCCAATTCCACCGTGACCGGCAGCCGTTCGACGATAATATCGCTGACCGGGCGGCCAAACCGAAACGATTCGCCTAGGTCCCAGTCGATCAGGATTTGTTTGAGATAGATGCCGAACTGCACCGGAATCGGCTCGTTGAGGCCGTTTCGCTCAAAAAAGGCGTCACAGATTTCATCCGTGGCCCGTTCCCCCAGAACGGCCCGGCACGGGTCGCCGGGAATCAACCGGGCCAGGGCAAAAGTCACAAATAAAATCCCCAAAAGCACCGGTATGGCCAGAATCACCCGGCGGGCGATATATTGTCCCATAAATCCTCCACACTTCTAGCTAAAGGTCATCGAACAACGACCGGGTGTTGCCCAAAAACGTTTAGCCACAAGTAGAAAAACAAAGAGAAAAAGTGGAGCAGTCTTTGAGACTGCTCCACTTTAAGTTACAGCTTATTCGGCGTTTTTGAAGCCGCCAAAGAAGGCAGAGAAGTAGGTGAAGTTACCATCCCGCCCGGTATGGAGCGGGCTGGCCGCATCCCACTGGGCTTCGTAACTGGTCACCACATCCTGAGCATCCAACTCGCTGCCGTCGTGGAACGTGACCCCTTCCCGCAGGTTAAAGGTCCATTCGGTCAGGTCGTCATTGGCCTCATAGCTTTCGGCCAAGCCAGGCTGTACCGCAGTGCCCGCTACTTCGTAGGCCAACAAGCTCTCGCTGACCTGCTCACACAGACGGAAGGTTTCGCCATCCGTCTCATCGGCGCAGTAGGCGCTGATCGGTTCGGCGTTCTGCATCCAGACCAGGGTGTCCTGACCGGGGATTTCCATCACCCCGAAGTATTCGTTGCCTAACGGTGAAGCATGCGCCCCTTCGACCTCTGCTTTGAAGGCCGTCCCGGAACCGCCGTGGGCCACCGGTACCATCGGCACGTGTTCGATCAACAGTTCGTTGGCCACAGCATACAGCTCATTCCGGGCCTCTTGATCCGGCAGGCTGGCCGCTTCGGCCAGGGTCGAGGTGATGTCGTCGAACTTATTCCCAAACTGATCGCTGGCTCCGGCACCGAAGTGGAAGTCCAAGAAATTGGTCTGATCCGGGTAATCCGCGCCCCAGCCCAGCAGGTGCAGGCCGGTCAACTCGCCCCGGTCAGCGGCATCCAGGAAAGCGCCACTTTCCATCACTTCGATCTCGGCATTGATGCCCAGGTCGGACAATTGGGCCTGAATGTCTTGAGCGACGACGCCCGGTTCCGGCAGATAGCTGCGAACCACATCCCGATAGGCAATCGTCGTATCGAAGCCATCGGCAAAGCCGGCTTCGGCCAACAGTTCCATCGCCCGGTCAGGATCGTAATCGGGCCACGCCGGTCCTTCACAGCCGCCGGGGATGGCGCAGGGGGTGAAGTGGCTGGCTACTACCGAACCGGCCGGGTAGAAGTTGTCTACGATCCGGTCTCGGTCGATGCCTACGGCCAACGCCTGACGTACCAGTTCATTATCAAACGGCGGGTGAGTGTTGGTCATCCCGATGTAAAAAGTGTTCAAACCTTCACGGGGATAGAGCGTCAAGCTATCATCCGCTTCGATCACCTCGAAGTCGTCCGGCGTCGGGTTGTCGATACCGTCCACGGCCCCGGATTGCAGTTCCAGCAGCCGCTGCGCCCCTTCCGAACTCCAGCGGAAGATCAGGTTGGGCGTTAAGGCCGGTTCGCCCCAGTAATCTTCGAACCGTTCAAAGACGATGCTCTCGCCCCGGTTCCACTCCACCATGCGGTAGGGACCGGTGCCGATGGGCATTTCCAGAAGATCGCCCGTGCCGCCCGTCTCTTCCAGATATTCCGAGGGATGGATATTCAGGGCGGTAAAGGCCACTTTCGAGGGGAAGGCCACATCCGGGGAACACAAGTTGAACTTGACCGTCATATCATCCACAGCTTCGATGCTTCTGATTAGACCACCGTATTCGCAGTCCGCATCATCGGCCATCGCCTCTTCTTCCATTGCTTCTTCTTCACCGGCAGCTTCCTCTTCAGCAGCCTCAGCCGCCACGCCACCACCAAAGACCGGCACATACTCGCCACCCTGAA
>CAZWZZ010000703.1:0-3951 GCA_964638395.1 uncultured Caldilineaceae bacterium | reverse complement strand
GAGTAGGTGAGCGTAGCGAAACCGTATCGAGGGGTGCGGGGTGGTTCCGAATCGTCGGTTGAGCCGCACCCCTCGATACGCGCTCCACGCCGTTCCGCGCTACTCGGGATGCTATCATTGCTTAACTTAATGACATTGGTCAGAACTTTAAGGTAAGACGGCGTGACTTTTTTACCCAAATTCCGACATGAAGCGCAACAACGATGAATAACGACGAACAATTGCTTGCGAAAGCGAAAACACTCGATCCGGAGGCGCTGAGGGCGCTCCACCAGGAATTTTATGAGCCGGTGGCTCGCTACATTAGCTTTAAGGTCGGTAACGCCCAGACCGTCGAAGATTTGAGCGGTGAAGTCTTCGTGCGGGTCATCGAAGGCTTGAAGCGGGGCAAAGGCTGGCAAGAGTCCCCCAAAGGCTGGATTATGGGCATCGCCCGGAACCTCGTCGCCGATTACTACCGTCAGCGGGAACGGGTGACGGAGGTGAAACTGACCCCCGATGTGGCGGCCACTGAGGAAGCCAGTCCCATTCAGTTGGCCCTGCGCAGCGAACGAAAGGCGGAATTAATGGCCGCCATTCAAGAGCTAACTGATGACCAGCGGGACGTGATCTTGATGCGCTTTATGGAAGGGATCAACATCGAGGGCGTGGCCCAAGCCATCGGTAAAACGCCGGGGGCCGTCAAAGGGCTGCAATATCGGGCGATGCGTACTCTGGCGGAAAAAATGAAAGCGGTTGCGACGGAAGATCGACTGGGATTGGAAGAGTAAATGAGCCAAGAATTATCCCACCACCCAACTGAATCTGAACAACTGGAGGAGGCGCTGGCGCTGCTCTCGGCCGGCTTGTCGATAGAGGAGGTTCTATCCGATGTCGGGGAAGCGACTGAGTGGCTGCGGCCTTTGCTGGAAGTAGCCGCAGAGGTCGGTGATTTGCAGCAAAGCGTGCCGGTCCCGCCCCCCGAAGCCAGCCTGGAGCGTATGTTGGCCCACGCCGAAGCGATCAGGGCCGAGCCGGTGTCTCATACAACAGCGGCCGAACCATCGGCGAATGGGGCACCAGCCGGCCTCTCACAGAGTACGATTTGGATCATAGCCGGGGTGATGATCGTCCTGGTCATCGGCGGCGGCCTGCTGTTGACCAACCTGGCGGATGAGGACGACCCGTCCGTAGCGCCCCCGGCTCTGTCCGAAACGGCCACAGCCACGCCCCAACCGACGGACACCCCCGCCCCGACCTCTAGCCCAACGATGGCCGCCACAACACCCCCACCCGCCACAGCCACACCCGTCGCGTCGCCGACGCCCTCGCCGACCGTTGAGTCTGGGGCCGCGCCTGTTTTTGATGAGGCCAGTGACGGGGATGAGCCTTCCCCCACTGAGACCCCTGTCGAAGCGGAGACGTTTGAAGAGGACTCTGGCGAGCTGGACGACGCTTTTGATGATGGCGATGACGATTTTTCGGACGATGAAAATGGATTCGACGAAGATGCCGATGATTTTGCTGACGACCGGGACCCACCCGACGATGATAACGACGACAAAAGCGATGATAACGACAGCGATGATGACTCGAACGACCAAGAGCCGGATGACGACTTCGACGGGGATGATGACGACGATAATGGCGATGATGATGGTTCAGATAATGACGACGACTCCGATGATGATAACGATGATGACAATGACGACAGTGATGACGACGACTCTGATGATGACAGTGATGATGACGATGATGACAGCGACGATGACGACAGTGATGATGACGACGACAGCGATGATGACGACAGCGATGATGACGACAGCGATGATGACAGCGACTGAGACTCAATCATCACTGTTCAGTCAGCAGGAAACGCTATTTCTGCTGATGGCTTGACTCACGCTTCAGCGAGAGGCCCGAAACGCAAAAAAGAGTCCGTCCGGTTGAGCAGCTATCCAACCGGACGGACTCTTTTTTTGTAAAAGTTTTTCGAACCTGCGTTAAACCGGCTACCAGCCGAAGGCAATCCGATTCCACAACCGGGCCGGGAAATTATAATCCTTCATTCGTTCCTGAGTAACACTGACCGGGTAAGTCACCCGGCGATGCTCGAACTCCTGGGTTTCTATATCCAGGATACCGTAGGCGGCGCGGGCGTCCCCATCCCGGGGCTGGCCGACGCTGCCGGGGTTGATGATGAGCCGGCGGTCGCCCAACAACAGGGCTTCTTCGTTGAAATCGGGCTTGATCTCTTCACACATACCATCCGGCTCATCTGCTTCTACAAAGATCACCGGGCTGTGGGTGTGGCCGACGAAGCAGTAGGGCGTGTTGAAATGTTTGAAATTGGGCTGGGCCACCGGCGGGTAGAGGATGTATTCCCAGATAGGGTGGCGAGGGCTGCCGTGAACGAGGGTATAAATTTCTTCCTCAACCAGGGCAATCGGCAGATTATCCAGATAATCGCGCACGTCGTCGGTCAACTGCTCGCGGGTCCATAGGCTGGCAAAACGGGCGTCGGGGTTGAAATCGTCCACATCCAACTTACCCAGAACCGCCCAGTCGTGATTGCCGGCGATACACAGATGATCGAGCGTCAGCAGTAGCTCAACACATTCGTTTGGGTCGGGACCATAGCCGACCATATCCCCCAGGCACCAAACTTTATCATATTGCCCGGCGGCATCCTCCAGAACGGCTTCAAAAGCAGTCAGGTTAGCGTGGACGTCTGAAATGAGGAGATAACGCATGAAAACCTCTTTGTCAAAAACTTTGTTGGTTGATTAGAACGAAAAGGCCCTATGCCAGGGCCACATTGACGATAACAGGCCCGGCATCCCCCCTGCCTCAGAGAGTTTGGCAAGCCGTGTCATCTAAATATCATACCATAATTCAGACAAATCTGCCAAAGCGGGTCTGGCCCAGACTTTGGGATGCACTGGCCCAAAGCCTTGTCCCTCTCCCGCAATCGGAGTATAATGCTCGCTAAGGAGCAAAGGAGCAAATGCATGTCACCGCTTGTTGAACCAGGAACACTCGATTTTATCAGCCATAGCGAAGCCCAGACCCGCCGATTTGGGTTGCGGCTGGCCAAACATCTCCAGCCCGGCGATATTCTGGCTCTTGTCGGCGAGATTGGGAGCGGCAAAACTCGTTGGATTCAGGGGGTCTGTCAAGGGTTGGGGGTGACCGATCCGGTTGTTTCGCCGACATTTACCCTGGTCAATGAGTATCAGGGACGGTATCCGGTCTATCACATCGACCTGTACCGGCTCGGAAATATTGACGAGATGCTGACCTTTGGCCTGGAGGATTATCTGTACGGCTCCGGCATCAGCCTGATCGAGTGGGCCGACCGGGCCGCCGACCTGCTGCCGGCCGGGTATTTGACTATCGAACTGCACCATCTCGAAGAGACAAAACGCCGCATCGTGATGCGCCCGATGGGGCAGCGGTATGTGGCTTTGCTTAACACCTTCAAGGAAGATACCTTTGCTCGCTCTCGACTCTCATAAGTTTTACCACCTGCCAGGTTTCAGCAACCTTGTAGGTGTGCTTCACACCGTTAGACCTTGCAGGTTTTCAAAACCTACAAGGTCGTTAACTCAAGTGACAATACTCTATGATTTTAGCCATTGATACCGCCACTCAGTACGCCAGTTTAGCCCTCTACCACCCGGACGGCCTGTTTGCCGAGGAAACCTGGTTTTCGGGCCGGCGACACACCGTCGAATTGACGCCCCGCATCCAACGCATGTTGGCCCTGGCCGAGTTGCCGGTGGCCCATTTGACGGGCCTGGCCGTGGCGCTGGGGCCGGGCTCCTTTACGGGGCTACGCATCGGCCTGGCCGTGGCCAAAGGATTGGCCCTGCCCCACAAGTTGCCGGTCATCGGCGTCCCGACGCTGGACATCGTGGCTTACCCCTTCCGTGACCAGGCCCTCCCCGTGTGGGCCATCGCCGAGGCGGG
>CAZWZZ010000702.1:0-3952 GCA_964638395.1 uncultured Caldilineaceae bacterium | reverse complement strand
GCGGTGGGTATGACGCTGGTCATTGTTATTCGCCATATTGACCTGTCGGTTGGTTTCTTGGCCGGCTTTTTAGGCGCAATTGCAGCCATCGCCATGACCTCCTGGGGATTGCCGGCGTTCCTGGCGATTTTATTGGTGCTGGGCCTGGGGGTTCTGGCCGGGCTGCTGACCTCTACCCTGGTGGCGGAACTGGGTATTCCAGCCTTTGTCGCCACCCTTGCCGGCTGGCTCGGATACCGCGGTGCCCTGCAACTTGCCACGCGGTCCACAGGCACGATCATTATTTCTGATGACATTTTCGTCGCCATCGGCAACGGTTTCATTCCCGATATTGAGGGTATTGGCATCTTGCCGGAGATGCACAAAATCACGTTACTCCTGGGGCTACTTGCAATAATCCTGTTTATCTCCGGTGAAATCATGGCCCGCCGAAGGATGCGTGAACAGGGATTTGATGTCTTATCAACGCCAATGTTCGTCCTGAAACAGGTATTCATCACTGTGCTGATCGGCGGTATCGCCTGGATATTGGCCGGGTATCAGGGTCTATCGTGGACGGCCGTCATCATCCTGATTGTGGTTTTCTTCTATCATTTCATTACCACGAGGACTGTACTTGGCCGACATATTTACGCCGTCGGTGGCAATCCGGAAGCGGCTGAATTGAGCGGAATCAGTGTCAAGCGAATCACCCATGTCGTTTTCGCTTCGATGGGGATGCTCGCCGCACTTTCGGGTATCCTCTTTGCAGCCCGCCTGCGCTCTGCCACCACGACAGCCGGCACGTTGTTTGAGTTGGATGCCATCGCGGCCGCTTTTGTCGGCGGCGTATCGGCCGCCGGCGGTGTGGGCAACGTCGTTGGATCGCTCATTGGGGCGCTGATTATGGCTTCCCTGACCAACGGCATGAATTTGATGCAAATTGATATTTCCTACCAGTATATCGTCCGGGCGCTCGTCCTCGCGGCCGCAGTCATATTCGATGTCACCACTCGCCGCAAAGGGTTGATAAAAGGGTAGCAAACCACGCTCGATCTGGACAGCAATTCTCATTTTGAAGCCAGACCCTAAAGGTTAGGGAGTTCCAGAAAAATAATGATCCCAAAAATCCGAGCTTGGGGTCAGTGGTCAGTGGTCAGTGGTCAGTTGCAAAGGACAAATGACAACTGACCACTGACTCATTATCCAACTTTGGGGTCATTTAAATCTTGGAACTGCCTTACTTGAAATTCGTTACCCTACACCTCGTCAAAAATAATGGAGATAGCATCCTGAGTAGCGCGAAACGGCGTGGAGCGCGTATCGAAGCCGCGTCCTGAGCTTGTCGAAGGGGGTACGGCGAACGAACCGAGTCTTGGTCAACCCGCACCCTTCGATACGGTTTCCGCTACGCTCCAACCTACTCAGGATGCTGATCTCAGTGAGTGTTCGCCGAACTTATGTTCTGATCTATGGAAACCTTTAGGCTCTTATGCGGGGGTGTTGAAATCGCCGTGGGCGTCGATCCCCAACACCCCGACCGGTTCCTCGTGGCTAACGCCGCCAATCCTGCCCACGGCGAGGGGTTGTTTGCGCCAAATTTCCGGGTGATATAGAATCGAACTTCGGATAATAAAAGTAAATCATATCAGTATGAAGGGAGTTTTTGTATGGAGTATCGACGTTTAGGGCAGCATGGCATCAAAGTTAGCGCCCTCTCGCTGGGGGCGTGGGTCACTTACGGGGGACAGGTCGGCGAGGATGTGGCCCGCGAATGTATGATGGCCGCCTTCGAGTCCGGGGTGAATTTTTTTGATAATGCCGATGTCTACGCCAACGGCAATGCCGAGCGGGTGATGGGAAAAATCATCAAAGATATGAAGCGAAGCGATCTGGTCATCTCCAGCAAGGTTTTCTGGCCGACCGGCGACGGTCCCAACGACCGGGGGCTATCCCGCAAACATATTATGGAGTCGGCCCACGCTTCGCTCAAGCGGCTGGGAACCGATTATCTCGATTTCTACTTCTGCCACCGTTATGACCCGGAGGTTCCGCTGGAGGAGGTGGTTCGGGTGATGGATGACCTGGTGCATCAGGGCAAGGTTCTCTACTGGGGCACGTCCGAATGGCGCGGGAGCCAGATTGCCCAGGCCAACGGCCTGGCCCGGCAGTGGGGTCTCTATCCGCCGGCGTTGGAGCAGCCCCACTACAATATGTTCCATCGCCACATCGTCGAAACCGAACTGGTCGAGGCCGCCGGCGCGTATGGAACCGGCCTGGTCACCTGGAGTCCGCTGGCCAGCGGCCTGTTGACCGGGAAGTATAACGACGGCATCCCGGAGGACAGTCGTCTGGCTGACCCCGATTACGAGTGGCTCCGACAAATCGTCACGGAGGAGCGCATCGCCAAAGTCCGCCAACTGACCACGATTGCCCAAGAGCTGGGGTGCAGCCTGGCTCAATTGTCTATTGCCTGGTTGTTGCGCCTGCCGGAGATCAGCAGCGTCATCACCGGGGCCAGCCGGGCCAGCCAGGTTCACGAAAATATGAAGGCCCTGGAGATCCTCCCGAAATTGACACCGGATGTTTTGGAGCAGATCGAAGAGATTTTGGGCAACGCTCCCCAAGCTGAAGAAATGGGGTAGTCACGATGTCCCCACTGCTGTCCCGATAGCGCCATAGCGATGGAGTTACAACTGTAATCCAACGCCATTCACAGAGTCATTGACAAGCGTTAGGTTCTATGATATGCTTCGACCAGTCTCCACCCTTAACCCAAACGTTTCAAACAAACCAAATAAAAGAGGTAAATCTATGAGCAATCAATCTGTCATTAACTTTACCCGTGGCGTCCCTGCCACGGAGTCTTTCCCCGTCGAGCCAATGAGCGCCGCCGCCCAGCGGGCCCTGGACAAATATGGAACGACCATTCTGCAATATGGCAAGTCATACGGCTTTATGCCGCTGCGGGAGTGGCTGGCTGAGTGGCAAGGCGTTGAGGTGGATCAGGTCTTGACGGCCAACGGCTCGCTGCAACTCGTCGAGTTTCTCTGTTACCACCTCCTCCAACCGGGGGATGTGGTGTTTACCGAAATTCCCAGCTATGACCGCACGCTGACCCTGCTGCGTCGCCATAAAGCCAAGATCGTTGGCATCCCCCTCGAAGCGGATGGGCCGAACATCGAGGCTCTGGAAGCGGCTCTGGAAAAACAGATCCCCAAATTTTTCTACGTCATCCCCGATTTCCAGAACCCCTCCGGGGCGACCTGCTCGGCGGAGAAACGACAGCGGCTGATCGAACTGGCGGCCAAATATGGCTTCTGGCTGTTGGAGGATGCGCCCTATCGCCCGCTGCGGTACGAAGGGGAGGATTTACCGTCGCTGTATGAGATGAACCCGGCCCGCACCCTGCAAATGCTTTCTTTCAGTAAGTTGATCGGTCCCGGCCCTCGCGTGGGGATGTTGTATGGGGATGCGAAATTGCTGCAAAGTGTGGCTAAAATCGCCGAGGACACCTACATCACCCCGGCGTTGTTGGGGCAAGGGGTCATCTATGAATTTTGCAACAATGGCGAACTGCCCGGCCAGATCGAGAGTTTGAAAAAGCTATATGCGCCCCGGCTGAATGCCTGTCTGGAGTCGCTGGATCGCCATCTGCCCGACGCCAACCCGACCCGACCCCAGGGCGGATTTTTCCTGTCGATCACCCTGCCGGAGGGGGTGACGACGACCCAGGTGATGGCCCAGGCCAAAAACTACAACCTCAACCTGGCCAGCGGTCAGGCTTTCTTCCCCGATGGCGGCGGCGAGCGTTTCCTGCGTCTGCCCTACTGCGCCCTCAAGCCCATCGAAATCGATGATGGCGTCGAACGGCTGGCAGCGGCGGTCAAGGAAGTTTTGGCCGGGTAATCAGTAGACAGCATCCCGAGTGATTGGAGCGGAGCGGAAATCGTATCGAGGGGTGCGGGTTGGC
>CAZWZZ010000701.1:1753-3965 GCA_964638395.1 uncultured Caldilineaceae bacterium | reverse complement strand
GGCCGAGAGGTAAGGTAAAACGAAATGTTATGCAATGTAAAGCCTGGATAGTAGATGACCAGCCCCGAACAATCACCCATCATCCTGGAAACCAAGCGGTTACTCTTGAGACACCAGCAGGCCGCTGATCTTGAGCCGCTGATGGCCCTCTGGACCGACCCGGCGGTGACTCGCTACTTGGGTGGCCCCCGTGACCGGGCGCGGCTTCAGGCGGCGCTGGAGGAAACCGCTCAAAATCCCGCCGGGGAGCGGTACGATCTGTGGCCGCTGATAGAAACGGGCACGGGCCGGGTGGTGGGGCATTGTGGCCTGCTCGATAAAGAGGTGGCCGGTCGAACGGAGATCGAGGTAACCTACATTCTAGCTGCCTCAGTGTGGGGCCAGGGTTATGCCACGGAGATTGGGCGGGCACTCATCCGCTATGCTTTTGAGACGATGGGCGTGGCCCGAGTGATCGCCCTGATTGAGCCGGACAATGCCGCTTCAGAACAGGTCGCGCTGAAGATAGGGATGCGCCTTGAGAAGGAGGTGGTTCGTCCCAGTGGAAGCGTGCGGAAAATGTACGTTTATGAACGGGACGACACCTGAGAATGAAAACTTACTCCCTCCCCAACCTTCCCCGATCCGAAAGGGCGCAAGACTTCGCTCGTTGCGGAAGGATGCGACAGGGGGATTTTCAAGGGCGGTGTGGCTAATCTCATCCTGAGCGAGATTCGCTGCCTGCATTGGCCTCACTCTTCTTCTAGCGGGATACAAGCTGCGTCAAAAGCGGATGAATTAAGGTGGCATTTTGTGGTTTGACAATGGGATCGATAATGTCGTGAGACAAGGGCCATGCTTTGTTGAGATCGTGGATTTCAAGCCGGTTATAGCCCTGTTGTCGCCATCGTTGACCAAGCGCTTTGGCCACTCGATTGTTGACCACCGGGTCGCGGGGGTTGAGGAGCATCGTCACTTGTTCAGCTTGGGGCGGGGTGTGCGTGGCCAGGGCTTGGGTGTGCAGCCCCAGTCGCACCACCTCGCCGAGCGTGTGGCTGGCGGGGAGGGCATGGACAGGGTGGGAGCCGCCGCCGACTTTGGCCCAGGGAGGCCGCCACAGGAGCAGATTGGGCAGCCGCAAAATCAGCCGGGTGATCCATTGATTCAGCCCGTCGGAGATCACGCGGTGGCTGAAAAAGGGGGCAATCATCACCGCCTGGTCGATGTCCGCCCGCTGTTGGGCGGCCCAGGCCGCCATCACCCCGCCGACGGAAAAACCAACCAGCGTCACCCGCCGTCCCAATCCGCGCCCTATATCGACCACGGCATCGGCGTGAGCGGCCAAATCCTCAGCCGTCAGGTCGGCCAGGTTGGGGGATTCTCCTGGTCTCAAGCCGTGGTAGGGCAGCCGGGGCGTCACAACATTATACCCCAATTCGTAAAAAGTCAGGCTCAACGTTTGAAACTGTTGCGGGCAGTTGCCCATACCGTGCAGACAGAGGACAGCTTGCTCCGTCTGCTCCTCGTGGCTCAGGAAGATCGTCCGGCATTCCGGGGGAACGACCTGCTCCTCATTCCGTTGGAGCGCTTCCAGGCGAGCCGAGGCGTCACTGTAATCTGTTGCCGGTTGTGGCCGGGTCGTTAAATTATCCATCGTCAACTATCCGTAAAACGTTTTTGTCGAAACAATTCAAAATCACGTCACGATCATACAACCACTCTCGCCAGATTGACAAATCCAGCGTCAAGGCGACTCCGGGGATATTTGAGCCTTACCGGTCTCGCCACGTCAAAGACCCCATCCGGCTTGCCCCCAACCCATCCACCGCCAGCCGCACCTCCTCCGGCGAACCGGCTCCTTCCTCAAAAATCAGCAACTCATTCTCCGCCGCCAGCCAGGAAAGCGGCACTTTATAAAACGCCTGCGGCCCAATCTGCCAATAGCGGCCCAAATTCCGCCCATTCAGCCATAGTTGCCCCTTCCGCAAGCCGCAGACGCTCAGCTTGAAGGGGCCGGGGCCGTGGTCAGCAGGATTGTAGGCGAAGTGGGTTTTGAAAAATTTGGGAGATTGGGAGGTTGGGAGATTGGGAGATTGGGAGACCTGTCCTGAGCGAAGCCGAAGGATTGTTTCATTGTTAATTGTTTCGTTGTTAATTGTTTCGTTGTTAATTGTTTCATTGTTAATTGTTTCATTGTTAATTGTTTCATTGTTAATTGTTTCATTGTTAATTG
>CAZWZZ010000701.1:0-1653 GCA_964638395.1 uncultured Caldilineaceae bacterium | reverse complement strand
TTTCATTATTCATTGTTTCGTTGTTCATTGTTTCATTATTCATTGTTAATTGTTCATCAGGCGTGATACCGGGGCGGAAAGACCAGGTCGCTTTGAGGGGCTGGTTTGGATCGTAGGTCAGCAGCGTGCCCTGCCAGGCCAGGCCGCCGTAATCGCGGATGTAGAGGGCGATGACGTTCTGCCCGTCGGCGTTCAACCAATCGGTGACATCATATTTGTGGAAGCCGCCGCCGTAGTGGCGACTGAAGCGGGTCACCTGTTGGCCGTTGACGTACAACGCGCCGGGGTTGCGGTCGCCGGTGAAGTAGAGCAGGGCGCGATGGCCCGCCGGCACCTCAAACTCCCGCAGCAGCCAGACATCGGAGCCGCTGAAGGGGAAACTGCGTAGATCGACGCCGGTGGCATCGGCCCGGACGTGGGCCGGTTTGGCTCCGGCGATGGCCTCTCCGGCGAAGTAGGCCTCCTGCCACAGCGCCACCCAGCCTCGACTGATGTCCGTTTGTTGCCCCCCGCCGTAGAGCGTATCCAGCAACCCTTTCCGCTCCCCCAGCCCGGAGCCATAGTTGAAACGGCCCAGATTATCGACCAGCAGGCGCAGATCGTGCCGACCCGCCGCCAGCGAGAGGGGCACCGTCAACGTTGGTCCCTGCGGGTCGATGCCGAGCGTCCCGGCATAGGCCCCATCGACAAAGAGATGCCCTCGATCACTCAACCAGGGCGTGGCCAGGGTCATTTTCTCCTCGGCGCTCTCGATCTCCGCTCGATACCAGCCGTAGCCCAGATAACAGCCCACTTTTTCAAAGGGCAGCGGTCCTTCGATGGTTTGCCACCCCTCTTGAGCGGTCAATTCGGTCACGGCCAACGTTTCCCACGGCCCCAGCGAAGGTGGCTCCGCTGCCGGGGGTGTGACCGGGGGCGCAAGGCGACGGCGCGTCCCGTCGCTGCCGAGCCAGTAGCAGGGCGTGACACCCCGCGTATCAACCTGGGCGGTGATTTTGCCCTCCTCGATGTCGTAATCTTGGAGATAGTGCGGCCCGACGAGGAACCCCCGCTCGCCGAGGGGCCAGCAGCGTTCAGCCCGGGCTTGGGTCAGGAGGAGGATGTGGAGAGGGGAGGTGGGAGATTGGGAATTGGGGGATTGGGAGATTGGGAGATTGGGAGATTGGTGAGTGACTTGGACAAGGGTAGGCCGGTCGGTGAGCCAGTAACGGAGGTGGAGGTGATCGTCCGTGACGGTGGCTTGCGTCCCGTCGGCGTCGATCAGGTGCCAGCCGGGGCCGCTGAGGGCTAATTCCCCCTGTTCTCCTTCAAAGCCGTACATCACCAGCACATCGGCCCCGGCCATCGACCAGAAGCCGAGGATACGCCCGGTGTGGTAGCGTAGAGTCAGGTGATCGGTCAGAGGCAGGTTGGTGAAGATGGGCTTGAGGGTGAAGGGTTCGACGTCGATGGCGAGGTGGAGAGATTGGGGGATTGGGAGATTGGGAGATTGGGAGATTGGGAGACCTGTGCTGAGCGGAGCCGAAGGATTGGGAGATCGTTCATTGTTCATTGCCTCATTGTTCATTGCCTCATTGTTCATTGCCTCATTGTTCATTGCCTCATTGTCCATTGCCTCATTGTCCATTGCCTCATTGTCCATTGCCTCATTGT
>CAZWZZ010000700.1:0-3975 GCA_964638395.1 uncultured Caldilineaceae bacterium | reverse complement strand
CACCACAGCGAAATGCCTTATTATTCGGCCTCGCGGCGGAATGAATAGGAGATTGGAGTTTCGAGATTAGAGATTAGAGATTGGAGATTAGAGATTGGAAGATGAGGAGATTACACCTAATCTCTCGATCTCTTAATCTCCCAATCTCCGACCAATCTCCGAACGGATGAAGTTATTTATAAACGAACCCATAGGTTCTCAAGGAACAAAACTATGAGCCGAAAAAAACAGTCAAAGATTCGATTAGCCACAGCTTGGCTGGGGGGCTGCTCCGGCTGTCATATGAGCTTTCTCGATCTGGATGAGCGGCTGCTCGATCTGGCCGAGGCAGCCGACCTGGTCTATAGCCCCATCGCCGATGTCAAAATCTTTCCCGACAACGTCGATGTCACCCTGGTCGAGGGGGCTGTGGCCAATGTCGATCATCTGGAATTAGCCCAACAAATTCGCGAACGGAGCAAGATCGTTGTCAGCTTTGGCGACTGCGCCGTGACCGGCAACGTGACCAGTCTGCGGAACCGGCTCCAGGTGGATGATCTGCTCAACGAGGTGTACAAAGAGGGGCCGGGCGGCGTGCCACGTGGCCTGGAGGCGGACAAAGTCATGCCCGCCCTCATTCCCCGCGTGCTGCCGTTGCACCAGGTCATCCCCGTCGAGGCTTACATTCCCGGCTGCCCGCCCGACCCGGACCGTATCTGGGCCGCCGTCAGCGACCTGTTACACGACCAGCCGGTGCGGTTGGCAGAGGAAATGCGATATTTTGGATAAATGTTGGTTGTCCGTCGTTAGTTGTCCGTCGTTAGTTGTCAATAAATCGATGGCTGACTACCGGCCACTGACAACGGACGAATGACCACTGACAACGGACAATAATGGAGATTATAATGGCCCAAACCATCACCATCGACCCCGTCACCCGGATTGAGGGACACGCCAAAATCACGGTTCATCTGGATGAGGCCGGCCAGGTAGCCGACGCCCGCTTCCATGTGACGGAGTTTCGAGGCTTTGAAAAATTTTGTGAGGGGCGGAGTTTCTGGGAGATGCCCGGTATTACCGCCCGCATTTGCGGCATCTGCCCGGTCAGCCACTTGATGGCCTCCTCCAAGGCGGGGGATGCCCTGCTGGGGGTACGGATTCCACCGACCGCCGAGAAGTTACGCCGCTTGATGAATTGGGGGCAGATCGTCCAGAGCCATGCCCTCAGCTTTTTCCACCTCAGCGCCCCCGATCTGTTGCTGGGCATGGAGAGTGATCCGGTCAGCCGCAACATTATGGGCTTGATCCAGAAGCGCCCGACCGTGGCCGGCAACGGCATCAAGCTGCGGCAGATGGGGCAGGAGATCATCCGCATCCTGGGGGGTAAGAGCGTCCACCCAGCCTGGACGGTGGCTGGTGGCGTCCGGGAGCCGTTGGCCCCGGAGGATCGAGATCACATCAAACGGATGCTGCCGGACGCCTTCGACATCATCGAGTTGGCCCTCGATCTGTTGAAGGATGCCTTCGACGACTATCCCACCGAAATCGAGACCTACGGCCAATTCCCCAGCCTGTTTATGGGGTTGGTCACGCCGGAAGGGGGCCTGGAGCATTACGACGGCGTGTTACGGATGATGGATAGCGATGGGCGATTGCTGGAGGAAAATCTGGACCCGGCCCGCTACCGGGAGGTCCTCGGCGAGGCGGTCGAGCCGTGGAGCTACCTCAAGTTCCCTTACTACAAACCGCTAGGGGCCGATGATTATGCCGGAATGTACCGGGTCGGGCCGCTGGCCCGGCTCAATGTCTGCGACTTCGCCGGGACGCCTCTGGCCGACCGGGAGCTGCGCCAATTCCGTCGCCTCGGCGAGCGGGGCAAGCCGGTCAGCAGCGGTTTCCATTACCATTACGCCCGCCTGATCGAGATTCTGTTTGCCCTGGAAAAAATCGAAGAGGTGTTGGAAGACCCCGACATCACCGGCGATCATATCCGCAGCAAGGCCAGCGTCAATCAGCGGGTGGGCATTGGCGTCAGCGAAGCGCCCCGAGGGACGCTTTTCCACGAGTACCACGTTGATGATGATGGCATCTTGCAGCAGGTCAATATGATTATCGCCACCGGCCAGAACAATATGGCCATGAATCGGACCGTGCAGCAGATCGCCAAAACCTACCTCAACGGCTCCAAGCTGAACGAGGGGCTGCTCAACCGCATCGAACACGGCATCCGTGTTTTCGATCCCTGCCTCAGTTGCTCCACCCACGCCGTCGGCCAGATGCCGCTCCACGTGCAGTTGATTGCCCCGGATGGGGAGGTGGTGGCGGAGAAAGTTAGAGATTAGGGGATTGGAGATTGGGAGATTGGGAGATTGCCAAAGTGGTTCCCCAATCTTCCAATCTCAGTGTCCCCTCATCAAATCCCCTAAGAGACTGTTTTAAAAGCCTTCCAGGCTCCACAGATGGACACAGATTGTCACTGATATTATCAAAATTTTGATAAAAATCTGTGAACATCAGTGTAAATCTGTGGACAACTCTGTAAACTTTCACTTTTAAAACAGCTTCTAAGCCGGACTTAGCCCGGCGTTGCCGGTCACAAGAATAGTTTCTATCTTCCCCCTTGTGGTCTGCCCCTAATATTTTTATTTGACGAATATGACCATTGTGCATACAATCACTCTATGAAATTTGAGTGGAATGAACACAAACGGCGTATCAACCTGGGAAAGCATCACTTGGATTTCAAAGATGCCCATCTGGTTTTCAATGATGATGCTTTTGTCATTGAAGACCCCTATGATGATTACGACGAAACTCGTTACGTTCTGCAAGGATTATTGTATCAGCAAGTTGTCATTATCTCGTTCACTGTTGAGGATGATGAGATTATTCGCATTATCTCGATGCGGAAGGCAACCAAGCGAGAGCAGGCAAGCTATGTCAAAAAGCGATTTGGCTAAATTAGAGCAAATGAGCGATGAAGAGATTGATTTCTCTGATATTCCGCCCCTAACCGATGAGCAGTTGGCTAAAATGAAGCCGCTGCGAGACGTATTACCTCAAGCTGTGCCAAATAAGGTGCGGATTACGATTCGATTGGATGCTGATGTGCTGAAGTGGTTTAAGGACGAAGTCGAGCAAGCCGGTGGGGGCAGTTATCAAGCCTTGATTAATAAGGCGTTGCGGGATTATATCGACAGTCAAAAGGAGTCGTTGGAAGAGACCTTGCGTCGGGTGATTCGAGAAGAGTTACAAACGGCAGAATAAAGAGGAAAAATGCTACTTATCATCGCTTACGGCAACTCGTTGCGGCGGGATGATGGAGCGGGGCTGGCCCTGGCCGAACGGCTGGAGGCGCTTTGCCGGGCGCGGGGGCTGGCGGTTGAGCGGCAGGCTGTTCATCAACTACTGCCCGAACTGGCCCCGGAGATCGCCCGGCCCCAGGTGACGGCGGTCATTTTTGTCGATACCCGCCTGGCCGACCCCGCCGATCCGGCCCCCGAGCTTGAATTTTCCCCACTTGAGGCCGACCCTACGTCCCCCAGCGTCGGCCACCACCTCGACCCGGCGGCCCTGCTGCTCTACGCCGATCACCTCTACGGCCACCGCCCTCCCGCCTGGCGGTTGACCATCCCCGGCGTCGATTTCGACCACGGCGAGGGCTTTAGTCCGCGGACTGCCCGGCTTTTGGCCGGGGCGGAGGCGGTGTTGGTGAGAGTGGTGGACGCGACCGCCCCCAAGGGGTAGTTTGAGTCATCAAACTTGTCATCCTCTAGCCGTTGGACTATTATCAGTAGATCGCTCAGGACGCGGCTTCGATACGCCTCCGCAAAGCTTCGGCTACTCAGGATGCTACCTGAACGCTGACAATCATAGTTTGCTTTAATATGGCTTGTTGTTATAATTGTATTAAAGGATACACTCAAACAAAATAGAAGTTAACGAAAGGAGTAATATTTTGGCCAATATCAAATCGGCAATCAAACGCGCTCGCCA
>CAZWZZ010000699.1:1656-3984 GCA_964638395.1 uncultured Caldilineaceae bacterium | reverse complement strand
ATCCTGAGTAGGCGGTAGCCGTATCGAAGGGTGTCGTTTGGAGCGGCTGCACCCCCTTCGACAGGCTCAGGACGCGGCCTCGATACGCCTTTTCAAGGCTACTCGGGATGCGAACCGCGTAACTCCTATGTCAGTCGTTAGTTGTTGGATCTTTTTATCTTCGTTGCCGTGCCGAAAATTTTGTTTGACTCCGATAGCCACAGACAAAACCGGGCTAAAAACCTGGGAATTATATCACGGGCCGGTTAATATACAAAAAAGCTGGCCACGGCTGATGGGCCATAGCCAGCTTTATTTCTTTTCTAACGATCTAAGCCGGTAAGGGAGAGGGAGACGGGGGTAATCTCTGGGGCGGATTATCATCCTGCGCCGACGAGCCTTCTTCGGCCGGGTCTGGCGAAGGCGTTTTCTGCGGTTCGGAGGAGGAGGAGGGATCATCGGAGGAGTCGTCTCTGTTTTTGTCACCGATCAACTCGATAAACGTTTTGCTGTCAATCGTTTCCTCTTCCAACAATTTTTTGGCGACGAGTTCCAGTTTATCTTGATGGTCCGTTAGGATGGTGGTGGCCCGGTCGTAGGCTTCATCAACCAAATGTCGCACCTCGGAATCGATCAGTTCGGCGATTTCCTCGCTGTAGTTCCGCTGCTCGCTCAGTTGCCGCCCCAGGAAAATCAGCTCCTCCCGGTCGCCGAAGGTGCGTGGCCCCAATTTCTTGCTCATCCCGTAACGGGTGACCATATCACGGGCCAACTGCGTCACCCGCTGTAAATCCTGGCTGGCCCCGGTGTTGAGGTGATTGAAAATGATCTCCTCAGCGGCCCGCCCGCCCAGGGCCACAGCCAACATCGCTCTAAAGGCCGACTCGCTGACAAGCCCGCGATCATCTTCCGGCAGGAAGCTGGTGACACCAAGCGCTCCACCTCGGGGCACAATCGTCACTTTATGGACCGGATCGGCCTGGGGGATCATATGGGCGACCAGGGCGTGCCCCGCTTCGTGGTAGGCGGTCGCTTTCCGCTCTTCCTCGTTGAGAATACGGCTGCTGCGCTCCGGCCCCATCCGAATTTTCTCGATGGAGTCCTGGAAATCGGTCATCATAATTTGCTTCTGGTTGCGGCGGGCGGCAAAAATCGCCGCCTCGTTGACCACGTTTTCCAGATCGGCCCCGGAAAAGCCGATGGTCCCTTTGGCCAGGGCTTCAGTGTCGATATCATTGGCGACCGGCTTGCCCTTGATGTGAACCTCTAAAATCTGTTTGCGGGCGTTCCAATCGGGCATACCCAGGATAACCCGGCGGTCGAAGCGACCGGGCCGCAACAAAGCCGGGTCGAGAATATCGGGCCGGTTCGTGGCGGCGATAATGATGATGTTGGTGTCGGTTTCAAAACCATCCATCTCCACCAGAATCTGGTTGAGTGTCTGCTCCCGCTCGTCGTGGCTACCGCCCAGGCCGGCCCCCCGGTGTCGTCCGACCGCGTCGATCTCGTCGATGAAGATGATGCACGGGCTGTTTCGTTTGGCCTGATCGAATAGGTCGCGCACTCGGCTGGCCCCGACGCCGACAAACATCTCCACAAATTCGGAACCGGAGATGCTAAAGAAAGGCACGCCAGCCTCGCCGGAGACGGCCTTGGCCAGCAGCGTTTTACCACAGCCGGGCGGCCCGACGGTCAACACGCCTTTGGGGATACGCGCCCCCAGCGAGATAAATTTCTCCGGCTCGCGCAAAAATTCGACCACCTCGGTCAGCTCCTGCTTGGCTTCTTCGGCCCCGGCCACATCCTCAAACGTCACAGTAGGTTTGTCGCCAGTGAACATTTTGGCCCGGCTTTTGCCAAAGCTGAGAGCCTGGTTGTTCGAGCCTTGAGCTTGGCGTAACATAAAGAAAAGCAGCCCGCCCAAGATAAGCAATGGCAAGACGGTGATGGCTAACGTCCCTAAGCTGCCCCACGCCCCCGGCGGCACCACTTCGATGACTACACTGCTGAGTTGCTCCGGGGTGACACCCAAATCATCGAGCGTTTTGAACAGGCTAACCCCCACCTCTTTCCGGGAGCGTTCCTCATTTTCGGCGGATTGCCGGTACTCGACCGTCACGTCATCTTCTTGGATGCTTAACTTCTGGACGCTGCCGGTCTTAATATTTTCAGCAACCGTAGTGATGTCTACCTCATTATCATCACCCGGCCCTGAAAAAATGCTAAAAATGAGGGCTACGACAGCCAACAAAATCAGCAAATAAACGATACTATTTTTGAAAAGGCCTGAATTCACAATTCCTCCAACATTGAACTCATTAAAATTGGCAGGGGATAGACTCTGGGGAA
>CAZWZZ010000699.1:0-1556 GCA_964638395.1 uncultured Caldilineaceae bacterium | reverse complement strand
ACAATTCCTCCAACATTGAACTCATTAAAATTGGCAGGGGATAGACTCTGGGGAAGGATATTCTAGGTGTGGCCCTGACCGCCCAATCTACAGGTTAGTTAATATACCGCAACAAACTATCTTTTGCAAGCCAACTAACGAGCGCACGCCTCTTTATATTAACCCTACCATTCAGCATCCTTCAATTTGCCCCCTCTCCAAAAAGGTGTAATTTGGTTATACTCAGTAGACCGCAATTGCACCCCCTTCGACACTTCCTACGGTCGCAGGACACAGCTTCGATACAACCTCCTGCCTCGGTTTACTGAGGAGGCTGCGATCTACTGATACTCAATCCAAGTTTGTAATGGCACCAATACCTGGTAAAATCTGTAAATAACCTGGACATTGGTGTTACAAAACAGAACCGGGAAGGAAAAAAGATGCAAGAAAAGTCTGAAATATTCAACTATGTGGTGGTTAACGGCGAGGTGATGCCGGCGGAGGCGGCCCAGACCTGGCTGTTCAATCCGGCCTATTTCTACAGCTTCGGCATCTACGAGACGGTCAAAATCGACCGGGGCCGCCCTTTCTATCTGCGAGAGCATTTGCAGCGGCTGCTCAATTCCGCCGGGATGATCGATCTCGATCTCAACCTCGATGTCGAGACCCTGGCCTTGTGGTTCGACCGGCTACAGGACATCGACCGGCAGGCCACCTGGAGCCTGAAAATGTTGGGCCTGGGCGACCTGAGCGGTGGTCAACCGCTGGTGGGTCTGCAAGCGTTACCCCTCTCCACCTACCCGGACCATTTTTATACCGAGGGGGCCAGGGCCGTTCTTTATGAAGGAGAACGGGCCCTGCCCCGCTGCAAAAGCCTCAACACGTTGGTCAACTACCTGGCCGGGGCCAAAGCCCGCCGGGCCGGAGCGCTAGAGGGGCTGCTCCACAACAACGGCTATCTGAGCGAAGGCTCCCGCTCCAGCCTTTTCGCCGTGCGAGAGGGTCGCCTGCTGGCCACGCCTGAAGCCAAAGTTTTGCCCGGCATCACCCGCGATGTGTTGAGCCACGTCATGCAAACCACCGCCTACCCAATTATCGATGTTGATTTACCGGCCGATTTGTCTCTCTACGAGGAAATGTTCATCACAGCCACCAGTATGCACGTCATGCCTATCACCGAGGTCGAAGGCCACCCCATCGGCGATGGCCGGGTGGGACCGATTACTCAACTGGCGATGGAGCGGTTCGACGGCCATTACCGGGCAGTGATGGCCGAGGCAGCGGATGTCAAGCAAGCGGCGGCGGCTTAGAACCGCTCCAAACCTGCAATTGACCAAATAGAACAGACGTGCTATGATGACCATTATCAGTAGATCGCAGGCATCCTGAGTAAACCGAGGCACGCGGTGGTATCGAAGCTATGTCCTGCGACCGTAGGAAGTGTCGAAGGGGATGCGATTACCACCGTTTGCACAAAGAAAGACAGTAAGAAAGAAGTAAATTAGGAGTTACGCAGTTAAGCGACAAACGCATCCTGAGTAGGCGGTAGCCGTATCGAAGGGTGTCGTTTGTCG
>CAZWZZ010000698.1:0-3986 GCA_964638395.1 uncultured Caldilineaceae bacterium | reverse complement strand
ATCTGTGTAAATCTGTGGACAACTCTGTAAACTTCCACTTTTAAAACAGCTTCTAAGTTGATGGGATCCGCCGTTGACCTTGTAGGCTTTAGAAGCCTGCAAGGTCTTGCGGGCGATGAATTAGGGAAATCTTAAAAATGAGATTAAGCAATAGAGTTGAGGCAAAATATGACTAAAAAATTGAACAAGATATTAGCTGCTAATCGAGGCGAAGTGGCAGTGCGCATCATCAGAGCCTGCCAGGAATTGGGCATCGAGTCTGTCGCCATCTATTCTGAGGTAGACCGGCTGGCGCCTCACGTGCATATGGCTGATGAAGCATATCTGATTGGGCCGCCGCCCGCCACGGAAAGTTATCTGCTCGGCGATAAAATTATCGAGATCGCCAAAAAATGTGGCGCAGACGGTATTCATCCCGGCTACGGGTTTCTATCCGAACGTTACCGGTTTGCCAAAGCTGTTGAAGATGCCGGTCTGGTATGGATCGGCCCGCCGCCTGAGTCGATCCGAATTATGGGCGATAAAGTGACCGCCAGAGAAACCATGGAGGCCGCCGGTGTGCCCTTGGTGCCGGGCATTGGAAAAGCCGGCGAAGCTCTGTCTGACGATGATCTGATTGCCGCCAGCGAGAAAGTCGGCTTTCCGCTGCTGGTCAAAGCGGCAGCCGGCGGCGGGGGCAAGGGCATGCGTAATGTTCACGATCCAAAAGATCTACCCGAAGCCATTCGGACCGCCCGCCGCGAAGCTGCCGCCGCTTTTGGCGACGACCGGGTCTATCTGGAGAAGTTCATCGAAAATGCCCGGCACATTGAGATTCAGGTGTTGGGCGATACCCACGGCCATGTGATCCACCTGGGCGAACGTGAATGTTCGATCCAGCGCCGGCATCAAAAATTGATCGAAGAAGCCCCCTCGCCGGTCGTAGATGAGGCGCTGCGTCAGGAGATGGGCAGCGTCGCCGTCAAAGCGGCCGAGGCCGTCGGCTACTATTCGGCCGGTACGATGGAATTTGTATTGGATCCGGACCACAACTTCTACTTCTTGGAAATGAATACCCGCTTACAGGTAGAGCATCCCGTTACCGAAGCCGTGACCGGCGTGGATATTGTCAAAGAAATGATCCGGGTGGCCTCCGGTGAAAAGCTGCGCTACCAGCAGTCTGACATCGAAATGAACGGAGCCTCCATCGAATGTCGGATTATCGCCGAGAATCCGCGTAACGGCTTTATGCCCTCCATTGGCCGGATCATCGGCCTGACCAAACCGGACGGCCCCGGCGTCCGGCTCGATAGCGCCCTGGAAGATGGCGTCGAGGTCACCCCCTATTACGACTCGTTGATTGCCAAGCTGGTGGTCTGGGCCGAGTCTCGGGAGGAGGCTGCTGTCCGTATGAGCAGGGCCTTGAAAGAGTTCATGGTGGTTGGGGTCAGGACGACCATTCCACTCCATATCCAGTTGATCAACTCCGATAACTTCAAAGAGGCTGATTTTGACACCACGTTTCTTGAAACACGCTTCAATTTCAACCGGGTCCATAAACCGGAGCATCAATGGATGGCCGCGGTGGCCGCCACGATGGTCGCTCACAAACGGAGCCAGCGGGCCATCATTCTCGAAGATGATGAACCTAGCCCCTGGCGGCTCTACGGTCGGCGAGAAGCCCTCGACCGGAGATTGCCTTAGCAGACAATAGCAGACAATGTGTAGCATAAATTACTGGTTAGATAACAAGAACGAGGTCTATAGATGAAATATGTAACAACTGTTGATGAAAAGAAATTCGTCATCGACATCGACCGCGACGGCAAAATTACGGTCGATGGCAAAGAGATCGACGCCGATATGCAGCATACGGTCGGCAGTACGATGTACTCCTTTCTGATCGACGGCAAATCCCACGATGTACGGCTGCGGATCGAGGATCAGATCTACGAAGTGCTGATGGCCGGCGAAATCCTGGAGGTGACGGTTGAGGATGAGCGCACCCGCCATCTGGCCGGGGTGAAGGGCTTGAGTGGTGACTCTGGCGAACTGGTCATCAAGGCCCCCATGCCCGGCGTGATCGTAGAAGTTCCCGTCGAAGTCGGCCAGGAGGTCGAAGCGGGTCAAACCGTGCTGATTATGGAGTCGATGAAGATGCAAAACGAGTTCAAGGCGGATCGGGCCGGCACGGTCAAGCGGGTCCAGGTTGCGTCGGGGGATGAGGTGAAGCAGAACAAGGTGATGCTTATCATCGCTTGAACATATTAATCTTAATACAGGAGATAAAAAATGATTGAAAACGAAATTACTGCCCTTTTTGATGAGTGGAATAGCGCCCTCCAGACAGGCGACCCCAAGAAAGTGGTAGCTCTTTATGAGACCAACGGTATCTTGCTCCCAACCCTGTCTAACAAGGTTCGCCACAATCACGAAGAAATTGAGGACTATTTTGTCCATTTCACGGCAAAGGGGCCAGTGGGCAGAATTGATGAGGCAAACATCCGAACCTTTGGCCAAATTGCGATCAACTCCGGCGTCTATACCTTTACATTTAAAGATGGGTCTGCTGCACAAGCCAGATTTACATTTGTGTATCGGTGGAACGGTACACGCTGGATGATTGTAGAACATCATTCTTCACAAATGCCGGAGTAACTTTTAGACGCCGTTCATTTTGAAATGACCTGTTCGTGATTGATGCGGACAGGCTCAAGTTTATCAAAATTCTGTGCGAAAGATGCGCCGGGTGATCTGTTGGATCAGGCGATCAAGGCCAATGCCCGCCTTGTTGCCGATCAACTCCGCGACTCCACGCCGATCCTGGCTGACGCCGTTCAGACCGGCCAGACGAAGGTGGTCGCTGCCTGCTATGATCTGGCCAGTGGTCAGGTGTCCGTACTGGACTAGATTATAGGCCGGGAGCCGAACAGTCTCCCAGAAAATCCGGTTGAAACGTCGGGGAGACCAAGCGGCCTGGTTGAGTAGATCAACCAGGCCGCTTCTCATTAAAACTAACAATTTGACACTTAATACAGCGTAAATAAAGTAATTGTGGTTTTGTCATTGCGAGCGTAGCGAAGCAATCTCCTGTCCGTAGTTCGACTCTGTTTGGTGAAGGGTTGTTCGGCGATTTTGGTGGGGGTATGGTACAATGGGGGCAGTGGTTAGATATAGCTTGTATGATAGAAGGAATCCTGATTTAAGCAAAATTATGAATTGCGGTATAATCCTCTTTGGAGGTGAGTTATGAACATTCGTGACATTCTGGCTGATATTCACGCCCTTGAAGAAGAATTGTTGGCTTTTGAACGTAAATTCGGCATCCGTTCAGAGACGTTTTATGCCGCTTACGTCAGCGGTGAAGAGCCGGAAGATGATAGATGGGTGCTGGACTTTGGCGAATGGGCTAGCATTTATCGCACCTGGTTGACCCGTCAAGCCGAGTATCGTGATGAAATTCAAAAGATTCAACGACAATCACCGAGTTTGGCCGGCTTAATTCAGGTTGCTCCATGACCCATCCATTCCGTACACCAGAAGATTATGAGCTATTTTTGTATTCACTCACGGAACAATTTCCGTCAGCCAATAGTTCCACCGTCGTTTTCATTCGACGTGGGGCAACGCTGGCCCGGGTGGCGGGAGAATTGTACTTTGAACACAATATTCGGCTGGTTGTTCGGGAGCGGGTGCTGTATCATCGCTTACCTCTTGTGATGGATTGGTATGGCTACGAAGTTTGGCAAGGTGAAGAAAAATTGTACTGGTATGACTCCCAACCCCATCCCAATGACCCAGAGCTAGCCAGTACGCACCCTCATCATAAACATATTCCGCCCGATATTAAACACAATCGTATTCCCGCTCCAACCATGAGTTTTACCCATCCAAACTTGCCCGCGCTCATCCAAGAGATTGAAGAGCTCATCAAAAAGATGGAGCGTGAAACTAATGAATTAACCTCCCATTCCATCCTACCTATCTACCTGATGCCCTAACCCTCT
>CAZWZZ010000697.1:0-3987 GCA_964638395.1 uncultured Caldilineaceae bacterium | reverse complement strand
CCTGAACATTTGGACAATTGAGGGAATTTGCCTATAATGATTCATGATCACAGATTAATTACTCCTAATGTCACAAATTCCTACAGCATATATTTCACTCTTGCACGATCCCCTGCCAATTAGACAAGAAAATGACGGGCCAGAATAATATCAATGTGGTGAATTTTAATGGGTCAAGTTCCCAGACCATCGCCCCTCATCCAAACCAAGCTCTATCCGCCCCGGTTGAGTGGAGATTTGATAGAGCGAACGAACCTGCTGGAGCGGCTCGACTCCCGTCGTCAACGGGTGTTGCTGCTCCTCTCCGCGCCGGCGGGCTTCGGCAAGACGACCCTGGTCAGCCAATGGTTGAACCGGGTTCCCTACCAGGCCGCCTGGCTGTCTCTGGATGAAAATGATAATAATCTGGTTCTCTTTCTCAATTACCTGATTGCCGCCATCCAAACCCTTTTCCCCGAAGGATGCTCCACGACGCAAAAGCTACTGACCGCGCCCCATACGCCCTCGCCGGATTATCTAATCTCCACTTTGATCAATGAGATCACCGGCCTGCCCCAAGAATTTCTGCTGGTCTTGGATGATTACCATCTGCTGGCCGACCAGGATATTCACCACTTTGTCTCGACGCTGCTCCAACAGGCGCCGCCTCCCCTCCACCTGGTCATCATCTCTCGACAGGATCTGCCCTTTTCCGTGTCTCGATTGCGGGCAACACAGGTGATGAGGGAATTGCGCCTGGCCGACCTGCGTTTCACGCCCGAAGAGATTCAGGCTTACTTGAAGCTCTGTCTGGGGGCCGACATTTCAACGGAAACGGTGACGGTATTGGCCAACCGGACCGAAGGCTGGGCGGTCGGCTTGCGTCTGGCCTGTTTGGCTTTACGCGATCAGGAGGACAAGGCCGGTTTCCTGGAAACGTTTCACGGAACTCATCGTTACATCATGGAATATCTGATCGATGAAGTTCTGACCGCTCAACCGCAACGGATCCAAACGTTTCTGCTATGTACGGCTATTCTGGATCGATTCTGCGGGCCGTTGGGCGATGCCTTGTTAGAAACAATCCCCGGCTCTGATGAACAGGAACAGCCGGCCAGCGGGGAAATCCTGGCGCAGTTGGCCCGCGACAATCTCTTTGTCATCCCCCTGGATCCACAGGGGGAATGGTTTCGCTATCATCATCTGTTTAAGGAGTTGTTGTGGCACAAATTGACGGCTGAAACAACCCCGGCGCAGCAGGCCGCCCTCCACACCGCCGCCGCCGCCTGGCTGGATCAAAACGATTTTGTTGAAGAAGCCTTGTGCCACTACTTTGCCGCAGATAATACCGCCGCCGCCATCCAGTTGGTAGCCCGGCAGCGGTATGTCTTGATGAACCAGACCCAATGGCCCCGTCTGGAACGATGGCTGCACCAATTCTCGCCCGATCTTGTGGATCAATACCCCGACTTACTCATGTTAAAAACCTGGCTTCTCTATCATCGGGCTAAATACCCGGAACTCCCCGCCGCCCTGGAGCGGCTCGAAACCGCCCTGGCCCAATCATCGCTGCCTCCGGAGGAAATCAATCATCTACAAGGTGAGATGAGCGCCCTCCGCAGCCTTTTGTGTTTCTTTGCGGTTGATCCGGAAAACGGGATGACTCACGCCCGGCGTTCCCTCGAACAGACCCGACGTGAGTTATGGATTGTGCGCGTCCTGGCCCGCCTCTGTCTGGGCTTCGGGCTGTGCATGATGGGTAACACCAACCAGGCCTATGCCGCCATCTACCGGGGTTTTGAAGAAGAAGAAATACAGCGTAACCGGTTTAAGGCCACTCTGGTAATGACGGTTTGTTTCCTCAGTTGGATGGTCGGCGATCTGCAAGATATGGCCCAGACCGCCCATCAATCTATCAAGCTCAGTCAGGACGGCGGCTCGCCATACATCCTGAATTGGGCCTATTTTCATCTGGGCCAGGTCTGTTATCAGCAAAACGACCTGACCGCCGCAGAACGGCATTTTGCCGCTGTCGTACAGCAGCCGTATCTGGCCTACGGCGATTGTTATGCCTACAGCGCTTGCGGCCTGGCCGCCATTCATCAGATCCAAGCCCGCCCCGATGAGGCCCGGACGGTGCTTCAAGCCGCCGCCGCGTTTTTTGTGGAAACCGGTAACACTTGGTTGCTGTCGCTTATTCAAGCGTTTCAGGCGGAAATTGCCCTCAAGCAAGGGCACAACTCCGAGGCTCGCCGGTGGGCGGCTCAGCTCGACCCGATTCCGCCTATGACGCCCCCTTATGGCTTCTTCTGGCCCCATTTGACCCTGGTCAAAATTTGGCTGGCCCAGGATACGCCCGCCGGCCGCCACCAAGCGGCCGACCTGTTGGAAAAAGCAAAAGAATTCGTTGAGACCACTCACAACACCCGCTTTTTAATCGAGGTGCTGGCTTTGCAAGCCTTGTTGAATGATACCCAAGGCGACCCGCAGACCGCCGCAGAATTTTTGGCACAGGCCCTGGACCTGGCCCAGCCCGGTGGTTTCATCCGCCTGTTCATCGATCTGGGGCCGCCGCTGGCTCGGCTGGTGGTCCGGTTAACGAGTGACGATCAGGACCGCCAACCATACATCCAGCGCCTTCTGGCCGCCTTTGAACAGGAAAAACCACCGCCGTATCTAACCGGCTCGGATGGCGTCTCTCAGCCCCTCATCGAGCCGTTGACCGACCGCGAGTTGGAGGTGTTGGACCTGCTGGCCCAACGCCTGTCCGACAAAGAGATTGCCAAGCGGCTGGTGATTTCACCGGTGACGGTCAAGAGCCACTGTAGAAATATCTTCGGCAAGCTCAACGTGAACAAACGCCGTCAGGCGGTCCTCCGGGCCAGGAAACTTGGCCTGTTACCCTCCTTATAATTATGGCTCAACAGACTTCCGTGGGGTTGACACCGTAAAACGTAAAACGTACTACGTAAAAAGGAATTACGTTTCACGTTTTGCGTTTTACGAAGATGTCACCCCCTGAGTTTCAAAAGAGCCATAATTATCCTTCATTAAATAATCTACGCCATTTTTCATCCTTTTTGAGCGATGTATTTTCGCCCCAAATCAGTCATTATGGGGCTGACGTGCAAAACAGCCCGATCCACGCGAAACCGTTCCTCAGCCGGATTACCATTAACCTGATAAATCCGGCTCAACAGGATTTCGTGGGGTTGACGCCGTAAAACGTAAAACGCATTGCGTAAAAAGAGATTACGTTTCACGTTTTGCGTTTTACGGAGATGTCAACCCCCTGAGTTCCAAAAGAGCCACAAATCCCAGGTTGGGACAAATGTCTAATACCGATCCTGGACAGTTGTACCAGGGGACAACTCACCGAATAGTCGATGTGCAGTGTCTAGCTTGCGCTTAGAATAGAGAGGAAGAAAGGTGACTCTATTAATGTTGGGTACTCCGGCTATTTATCGTATCGCCATTCAGGGGTGGCTGGACTGGAGGTGGGCCGACTCGTTTGGCGGGATGGTCATCAACAACGACGTGGCGGCGGATGGCACGCCGCGCTCGGTGCTGTGCGGCTGTTTGGTCGATCAGGCCGCGCTGTTTGGTGTCCTCAACGGATTGTACGGGCTGGGCTTCGCCCTGCTGTCGGTGGAGTGTGTTGAAATTGGCTGTTAGTCGTCGATAGTCCCCCGGCCCCCAAAGGGGGGAGAAAAAGCAAGATTACCCCCATTGGGAGGTTAGGGCAATGCCATTAAGTTAGCAGCATCCCGAGTAGGTGAGCGCAGCGAAACCGTATCGAGGGGTGCGGGGTGGTTCCGAATCGTCGGTTGAGCCGCACCCCTCGATACGCGCTCCACGCCGTTCCGCGCTACTCGGGATGCTATCATTGCTTAACTTAATGACATTGGGGGGTTAGGGGGGCTAACGGAAAATATTCAAAGGAGAATCACATTATGATGAGAAAACGAAGGCAGGACAGAAAAGACCGCCGCACCGAACGGCGGGGCG
>CAZWZZ010000696.1:0-3989 GCA_964638395.1 uncultured Caldilineaceae bacterium | reverse complement strand
GATGACTCTGGCCATCTTGCTAAAGGTGACGTAGGTCAGATAGAGCGAGCCGATGGTGGCCAGGGCAAAGATGATTTTTTCGATAAGGGTTAGCACTGTTTGCTTCTCTCCTTTGAGTGAAATCTTACTCGTTCCTACGCTCCAGCGATACCATCGGTTTAATTATGTCTACAAAACAACTCATTGACATAAGCCAGATGAAGTGTCCAACCAGCGACCGATCACGTCTGGAAACGACCTTGCCTTTTAACCAACCCCGCCCGGACATAAATGATCCGGGCTACCCCTTCGGCAGCGCCGGATCAATCCGGCTTGTTGCTCAAACCCCATTGATGGGGTGCTGTTGGATAGCTCGGCGAGTTCATCGCCGAGCGGGGGGCGGGTGAACAAGATTTCGGACGACATAATCATTTGTCATAATTAAACTGACCGTATCGCTCCGGCGCAGGAATGACACCCAGACGCTCCAGCGTCCAAGCTGCTATTCTGGAACGCCGTAGCGTTCCCGCTGCGTTCCAACCGGGACGGTCGGAACGAGTTCAACGAGTTCAAATTGAAGGCGTTAAGACCAAGCTACGCCCTACTGCCAATCTCTACAAAAACCGGCTTGACCGTTACCCCGCCGACCTGGTCCACATACACCGCTTCATACTTGTTCCGGTTGTCATCATCAATCGCTTCGATAAAGAAGGCCAGCGTGATTTCAGCCAGCCCCAATCGTTGGCCGTAACGGGCGGCCTGTTGTAGAGCTTCCTTGTATTGCCGTAGATTCAGGTAACTCTTGACCTCGATGCCATACCGCTGCCCTTCGTAGGTAATGAGCAAATCTATTTGTCCATTGCCCGTCGGAAATTCAGGGTAGACTTCCCCGCCATAACTGGTCAAAAACTCGGCCAAATATTTATACAGATTGAAATGATAGACCGCTTCGTAGATTCGCAAATCGCTGCGGCGGGGGGCGTTTTCCAAGAGCCAGCCCCGGTTCTGTTGCAGATATTTCTGGTAACGCAGCAGTAGATTTTTGATAGTCAGGCTCTCAGCGGTGATGACGTTGCTCAGATCATCGAAGGGTTCATACAGTTTACCCATCACCCTGAACAGTTCGTTGGCAAAGTAGTTAAAGAGCCGCCTCTGCACAAACGGAGACGAAAATTTCAGATAGCGCCTGGTTTTATCAACTAATTCCCAATCGACAACGCCGTTCAAATACAGAAAATTCGTCAGGCTGTCATCATACCTGAACGGTATCTTCTCGTCGGTTTTGAACATTTCCAAGACTAACTGTTTGTAGGGGTTTTGCCGGGCCTTGCTAATGATATTCAAGACAGTGTTGTTGGGCAGGACATCCAGAGCGGCGGCATAAGTAATTTCAAAATCTGGCATGGTGATGGTCGGCTTATTTTCGTTGTAGGTTTCGGTCAATAGTTCGCCAAACCAACAAGTCAAGCCGGGCTGCCCCTGCGTTTCATAAAAGAGTCGCTCGACGACATCCGGCTCGATAACCTGCCCACTTTCCTGTTGGTACCAATCGAACATCCCTTTCACTTCGGCAAAGGTCAGGTTGGGGATATGCAGGCTGCGCTGCACATTGAAAGGGGAGCCGGTAACGTTTTCGATCCCCAATACCGCCCGGACCCCAATCAAAGCCAGGCTGTGCAGCAAATAATCCTTGTCCCCGCTAGATTTAGCCGGTTGATTCTGGCGCCGAATATAGATGTTTCTGAAAGATTTGACCAGACCGGCAATGACCTCTTCCGATAGCGTGTCGAACTCATCCAGAATCAAAATCAGCGGTTTATCCAGCGCCTCTCTGGAAAACAACGCCTCAAATGCTTCCAGCCTGTCCGTCCCTTCGACAGGTTTATTCAAAACTCTGGCCAGGTCCGCCGAGATGTACCGGAGTACCCCGCCAATGTCCCGCTCCTGCGGTATCGTTTGCAAAACAAGGGGCAGGACATCGAACCGTTCATCCTGCTGTAATCTGAAAAGTGCTTGCTGCATTAGCCAGGTCTTACCCGTTTGCCGCGGCCCCCAAACGGTGATGTAATGGCCGCTCTCATCAGGATTATCCCCAACTAATTGCCTGTAGACTCGCTCAACCAACTCGCTTCGGGGCGCATAGTAATGCAATTTGGTATCAATCGGGCCATACGATGAAAATTTTCGCATCATTGACTTTTCCCAAAAAATTTGGTTGACTACCTCGTAAAACGTAAGGCGCAAAACGGAGATGGTTCATATCCCCAAGAAATTTGGTTGACAACTTCGTAAAACGTAAGGCGCAAAACGTAATGGTTTTGACCAAATAACATCTTACGTTTCACGTTTTCCGTTTTACGGGGCGACGTTGCTCAACCTGGCGGGTAAAAAAGTGTCAACTTAGTCCGAACCATCTCTATCTATGATAGGCCAAAGCCTTGCTTCGAGCAAAAAATTATCATTGACCGTCCCTCCAATCTGCGACGCATAATCAGTAGACCGCAATGGCACCCTTCGATACGACCTCGTTCCTCGGTCTACTCAGGATGCTGGACTTGAAATCTCGCCTAATTTCCGGGACGCACCCGTCTACTGATTATTGTTTTCTCTTCTCTAACTTCATGGCATAATACCCCGTCGAAATTAAGGGAGAACCGTCGTGACACTGACCCAACCACCAATCAACCACATCGCCACCATCCTGGTCATCCCGCTGAGTGGCCCTGAACCGCCCCCGGTCACCGAGGGCATAATGGCCTTTTGGAGCCGGCGGTAGGGAATGTCGGGAATAATGAAGGCTGTCGAAATCTATCTGCGCGATCTTTATCAAACCTACCAAGCCGTGCCGGAAGCGGACGAAAGCGCCTACCACCTGCCGCTCAACGTCCTGCTCGATGAGGTCGGCCAGACGGTGCGGCCCAGGGTGCGCTGCCGCCTGTCGCTGAAAAATAGTGAGGCCGGCTTGCCGCTGGGGGGGCTGTTCACCGCCGCCCAACTGAGCGGGGCTGACGCGCCCCCCGCCGAGACCCGCCCGGCTCGCGGGGCCGTCGAGATCAGGAGCATCGACGACGAGTTGAGCCAGACTGCCCACAGCCTGCGGGTGGTCAAACATCTCAAGCAGTATGGCCAGGTGTTGGTCACCAACTACCGCAGCTTCGTGCTGGTTGGGTTGACCGCCGAGGGGCAGCCGGTCAGTCTGGAAAGCTACAGCCTGGCCGACAACCCGGCTGCCTTCTGGGCGCTGGCCGCCCAACCCAAAGTCGCCGCCAAACAGCACGGTCGCCGCCTGACCAACTACTTGCACCGGATGTTAACCTACGCCGCCCCGCCCACCGGTCCCGACGAGCTAATTCCGCTGCTGGCCGCCTACGCCCGCGAGAGTCTGGCCCGCATCGACGACGCCCTGGCCTTCGTCGGCACGGCCCACGAGCCGCTGCGCCAGGCCCTCGACACCATCCGCGTCACCCTCGAAAGTTCGCTGGGTCTGGCCTTCGAGGGTAGCAAGGGGGACCGCCTCTTTCGGGCCAGTTTGGTGCAGACCCTCTTCTACGCTCTCTTTGCCGCCTGGTTGCTGTGGCACGAGGAAGCACCGGGCCGCCAGGATCGCTTCAGTTGGCGGATGATCCCCTGGCATCTGCGCCTGCCGCTGCTGCGGGCGCTGCTCGACCAGCTTGAGCCGCCCGAAATTAGCAAACCGGGCGGCCTGGAGGAGGTGCTGGATTGGGCCAGCCGCGCCCTCAGCCGGGTAGACCGTGCCCAATTCTTCGCCCAGTTCGACCCCGACCAGATCATCCCCGATTTTTGTGAGCCGTTTCTGCACGCCTTCTCGCCCCGCCTGGAAAAGTGGCTGGGGGTAGGAGCCACCCCGCCAGCGGTGGCCCGCTATATGGTGCGTCAGGTCGATACCCGGCTGCGGACGGAAGTCGGGCTGGCCGAGGGGTTGGCCGATGAGCAACTGTATCTGCTCGACCCCGGCTGCGGCAGCGGAACCTATCTCATCGAGGCCCTGA
>CAZWZZ010000695.1:0-3993 GCA_964638395.1 uncultured Caldilineaceae bacterium | reverse complement strand
CTCTTTACCCTGCGTCTGTTCAAACGCTTTTGTGACAGTTATCAGGTTGAGCATATCATTCCCACGGCCACCAGCGCGGTGCGGGAAGCGCCCAACGGCGCTCAATTCGTGGAGCAGGTGCGGGATGAGATTGGCCTGGAACTCCAGATTATCGACGGGGAAAAGGAGGCCTGGTATGATACCCTGGGTGCCTTGAATGAGGTGCCGCTGATCGACGGCTACGTGCTGGACATCGGCGGCGGCAGCGCCCAGGTCATCCGCATCCGGGACCGGCGGTATGAGTCGGGGCAGTCGGTGCAGTTGGGCGCTTTGGCCCTGACCGAGCAGTTTGTGACCACCGATCCTATTTCTGATAAAGAGTTTGAGGCGGTGCAGGCTGAAATCGACCGGCTGTTGGATACTTTTTCCTGGCTGGACAAGAAAAAGGACAAAGCGGAGCGGCTGCTGGTCGGTCTGGGCGGAACCATCCGCAACCTGGCCAAAATCGAGGCCAAGCGGCTCGATTACCCGCTCAATACGCTACACGGCTTCATCCTTAGCCGGAAATCGGTTGAGAAAAGCATCGAACTGTTCCGGGAGTTACCGCTCGAGGAGCGGGAGGACATCTCCGGGCTGAAGAGTGATCGAGCCGATATTATTCTGCCGGGGGCGATGGTAGCCGCCTCGGTCATGGACCGGCTCAAGGTGGAGACGATGACCATTTCCCAGAACGGCATGCGGGAAGGCATTTTCTACCAACATTTCTGGGACCATCTCTCCTATCCGGTCGTGGATGACGTGCGCCGCTTTAGCGTTCTGAATATGGCCCGCACCTACAATTATCAAAAGCGACACGCCAACCACGTCAAATATCTGGCCGGGCGGCTCTTTATGCAACTGGCTCCGCTGCACGGCTATGGCCGCCCGGAGCGGGAGTTGCTGGACGCGGCGGCGCTGTTGCATGATGTGGGCACGATCATCAGCTATTACGAACATCACAAACATACCCAGACGCTGGTCATCAACAGCGGCTTGGCCGGTTTTACCCCCCGCGAGCAGGCCCTCGTGGCCCTGCTGGCCCGCTACCACCGGCGGGGCAAGCCCAAAGCCAGAGAGTTCGAGTCGTTGTTAGACAAAGATGACGAGCGGCTGCTCGAGCAATTGGGGGCGATCATCCGCCTGGCCGAATTTTTGGAGCGGGGGCGTAACGCCAATGTCGATGATGTCACCGTCTCCTGGAATGATGACATCCTGCGGATCACCTTGATTGCCGATGAGTACCCCGCCGTCGAGTTGTGGGGGGCCGAGCGGAACGCCGCCGACCTGGTCGAGAGCGCCTTCGAGCGCCAGTTGGTGATGGAGAGTACGGCGGTGCCGTCGGTGTTGTGGGGCTGATATTGTAATCGACTGGGGGTATGCTAAACTATTAAGAAAAGTGAGTTGCTCCTTACAGAGGAGCAAAATCTGATTTTGAAGCCCAAAGGTTACTTTAATAGGCTGAACCCGGCGAGGTGCATGATGAGCAAAACAAAGGAAATAACCGTAACCATCCCTGAATATCTCTATGATATTTCAATGAAAATGACAGATTTGGGACTTTTCCGTGATCTATCTGATCTGGTTGGAGCCGGATTACGGCGAGAGTTGCGCGAAGCCCAGCAACTTTTGGAGCTTGAGCCGGAAGATTGGCAAACGAACCTTGAAAAATTACGCGCCCAAATCCAGCAAAAACAAAACCAAACAGGCCAGCCCCCTCTAACCGAAGAAGAAATGCTTGACCAGTTAAGGGCTATTCGCCAGGAGATCTGGGAGCATGACTTGCGATTCAGGCTTATCTGAATTATCAGATAACTTGGCTTGGATGCCTGGCTACTATAGCCGGATAACGCCGAAAATCATCCCCATTAAATGTCAGTAGATGTGTCACCCCATAGGTTTGCATCACTGCTACCAATCTGGCGTCGTGAACCTTTTTGCCCTGGACAGAGTGTTGGTTCACCAATTGTAGCCAATTAGAGAAGACGGTCGGTCTATCATTCAGCATAGGAAACTGATGCCGCAATTGTTGAATTTCTGTCTCGACCAAAGTTACAGACCATCCCAAACCATTTACATCAATCGGGCGGGTGGCAACAGCCCAAAATTCGATCAAAATCTGGGGCGTAAGAAATACGTTATCACCATTGTTTAGAATGGAAGCGACAGCCTCAACCGCCAGGATATGGGTAGGGGCTTGCGGCTGTACTATCCGCAAGATGATGTTGGTATCCAGTAAATAATCTGGCATCAGTCGTAGATAGTCTCGCGTGAAAGAGCTTCATCTGGCAAGATAGGTGTGGGGGGACGTGGGGTTTGGGTAACCCACTCTCTAAATTTAGCTACTCGTTGGGTCGGTGTAGCTGTGACCCAAAAAGGTTCCTCTTTCTGAGGGTGCAGGATCAAGGTTTCGCCCTGAATTTCCAATTGATAACGAGTATGCTTTTTGAGTTGCGACAATATTTCCGGAGGAAGTTGTAAGCCACCTTGTTGACTGATTTCTACAACATAGCCCATGATCGTCTCCTAAAATAAAAGAACATTCCTCGACAATATTATACCAGAACTTTTCATCTGGCAACATTCAAACACCTTTTTTCTACAAATCATTGATACCGCGATGGTGCAACTTTACTGCTTCACCTACGATTTTCTGCTATAGTGACAAAACAAGTTGACAACTCCCCCCTCTTTAACGATAATTCCCTGTTGGCAGACAAGCATACCAACCAAAGGGGATATTATGACAACAAACCATCAAAGTTTTGAACTCATCAAAGATGAAGAAATCGCGGAACTCAACACGACGGCCAGGCTCTACCGCCACAAAAAAACCGGGGCGGAGCTGCTGTCGCTGGAGAATGATGACGAGAACAAAGTGTTCGGCATCACCTTCCGCACGCCGCCAACCGATTCGACCGGCATCGCCCATATTATGGAACATTCGGTGCTGTGCGGCTCCCGCAAGTACCCGCTCAAAGAGCCGTTCGTGGAGCTGATTAAGGGGTCGCTGAAAACCTTTCTCAACGCCTTCACCTTTCCCGACAAAACCTGCTACCCGGTGGCCAGCCAAAACGTGCAGGATTTTTATAATCTGATCGATGTCTATATGGATGCCGTTCTCCACCCCCGCATCCCCCCGGAAATTTTGCAGCAGGAGGGCTGGCATTACGAGTTGGAGAATGTAGAGGAGCCGATTATCTACAAGGGTGTTGTCTTCAACGAGATGAAGGGGGCTTACTCCTCGCCGGAGGGATTGCTGGGCCGCTACAGCCAACAGGTGGTCTTCCCCGACACGATTTACGGCGTGGACTCCGGCGGCGATCCGGGCGAAATCCCCAACCTGACCTACGAGCAGTTCAAGGAATTCCACGACACCTACTACCATCCCACCAACGCCCGCATTTATTTTTATGGGGATGATGATCCTGAAGAGCGATTGCGCCTCATCGAGGGCTATTTAGCGGAGTTCGAGCCGCTGGAAGTGGATTCGACCATCGGCCTGCAAACGCCGCTCGATGAACCCCGCCACGTGTCCTACCCTTACGATGCCGGGGAGGAGGCTGCGGCCAAACAGAAGGGGTATCTGACCGTCAACTGGCTGCTACCGGACACCTCCGACCCGACGTTGTCTCTCAGCCTGGCCGCCCTTTCTTACATTTTGGTCAGCACCCAGGCCTCGCCGCTACGAAAGGCGCTGATCGACTCGGAGTTGGGCGAGGATTTGGCCGGGCGCGGGCTGGATGGCGACCTGCGGCAGATGACCTTTTCGACCGGCCTGAAGGGTATCCACGTCGATAAAGCCGCCCAGGTGGAGACACTCATCCTCGACACCCTGAAAAAATTGACGCAGGAAGGCATCGACCCGGAGATGATCGAAGCGGCGATCAATACCTTCGAGTTCCGGCTGCGGGAACATAACACCGGCTCCTTCCCCCGGGGCTTGGAATTGATGCTCCAGGCCCTGACCACCTGGCT
>CAZWZZ010000694.1:0-4000 GCA_964638395.1 uncultured Caldilineaceae bacterium | reverse complement strand
GGCCAACGACGATGGCGAAGAAGAGGTCACGACCTGGGAATTGCATCCAGGCAAAGGCATAGGCCGCAAAGGCCGCAATCGTAATCGGAATGACGGTCGCCGGAATGGTTACGATCAAGCTATTGAGAAAGGCGTTGCCCATCCCATCCGCCAAAATAACGTCCTGGTAATTTTGAAGGGTCCATTGCGTGAAATCAAAGGGGGTAGCAAAAACCGTCCACCAGCCCGTGGTCCGAATCGCTGACGGTTCGCGGAAGGAGCTGATGAGCAGCCCCGCTGTGGGTAAGGTCCACAGAAAACAGATGAGAACCACGACAATCCGTAACGGCGCTGCCGTTAAAAACTTCTGAAAAGCAGTCGGTCCGGGATTTTTTTGAATTTGAGCAGATGCAGCCATAATTTACCGTGCCCTCCTTTCACGTAGATCACGAATATTGCTAATAATAATCGGGGTCACTGCGACGAACAGGATCACCGCCAGGGCGCTGCCTCGGCCAAAGTCCCTGAAACGGAACATCTCCGAGTACATGCGGTTGGCAATCACCTCCGTTTGGTTCTGACCACTGGTCATCACAAAGACGATGTCGAAGACTTTGAGGATCAAAATAGCGATGGTCGTCGTCACCGTGATAATAGTCCCTTTGATGTAAGGGATTAAGATTTGGAAGAAGATTTCAAATTCGTTCGCTCCGTCGATCCGGGCCGCTTCCAGGAGTTCGCCCGGCACACCTTTCAGCGCGGCGGACAGAATGACCATCGCAAACCCGGTTTGCAGCCAGATCATAATCACAATGAGCATGATCGTGTTCAGGGCAAAGTCGCGGGTAATCAACCAGCCAACCGGCTCGAAGCCTACAGAGGTGATGATCGCGTTGAGCAGACCAATCTGGGGGCGTCCAGGCGGTTGGAAGAAGTAGACGAAGCGCCAGATAACACTCGCGCCGACGAAGGAGATAGCCATCGGCAGGAAGATGAAGGCTTTGGCCACGGCCTCATTTTTGATCCGGTCGACCAGAACGGCGATGATTAGACCAAAAGAGACGGTAAAGGTTGTCCCGATGACCAGCCACAGGACGTTGTTTCGTAGGGCCAGCAGCAGGTCTTGGGTGGTGAAGACAAAGATATAGTTTTGGAGGCCAACAAAATTTTCAGATTGAGGGCCAAAGAAACTGATCCATATGGTAAAAACCGTGGGATAGACTAGATAAGCGCCTAGAATAACCAGGGCCGGTCCCACAAAAACAAAAGGCCGTACAATTTCTCGCAATCCATCTGTCGGTAAGATGCGTGACACCAAAATGTCCATACTCCAGAACAAGGCCCACACCCCCAAGACCCCGACAGTGATGGCTACGGCGGCAATCAGAAATCTGTTGGCTTCGGTATCCCGCAGGAAACGGAAGCTATAAAATAGAACTAAGAAGGTAACAACTGGAACGACGAGAGATACTCCCGTCCGGAGAAACCAATTAATGATTCCTCCGATAAACCCCTCTTTCTCTTGCGCTTTGTAAACTGCCATATTTTCCTTTCCTCTCTATGCTGATTGAACTGATTTAGCGGGTATCGTCAGCATTGAACAACCCCACTTTTTTACTTACGGTAAGCGCTCTCAGGAAAATGGCTGACTCGATCAAAACTGGGTGGGGGTTGCCGTCAAGCAACCCCCACCCATCACCATCAGATCAGCCTATTCGGCCGGCCAACTATCTTCGATACGCTGTAGTACAGCTTCGGGATCGTCACCGTTGACATAATCAACCATACCGGTCCAGAAGCTACCGGTTCCGACCGACCCCGGCATCAAGTCCGAGGCATCAAAACGGAAGGTGGTCGCGTTTCGCAGGATTTCTGCTTGAGCGCGAGTCCCCTCGTCAGGGTACCAATCCAGACTGGACTTGTTGTGAGGTGACAGGAAGCCACCGGCTCCAGCCCACCCTTCAGCGGATTCGGCCGTAGCCAGGTATTGCATGAAAGCCCGGACTTCGGGGCGATCATTGAACATCGAGTAGGCATCGCCCGCGCCCAGCACCGGCTTACCCTGCGCCTCGTCAATCGGCGGCAGGTAGAAGAACCAGGTTTCGGTCCCCACTTCTTCCCCTTCATTCGGGAAGAAGCCCGGAATGAAGCTGGCCTGGCGGTGGAGCCAGCAGGCAGGCGGATCGTCAAACATCGGCGTTTGGGCATCGCCAAAGGGCACGGTCAGGATGGCAGTCGTGCCGCCCAGGACGTAGTCCGGGTTGAGCCAGATGTCGCCCATAATCTGAACCGCGTTCAGAACGGCTGGATCGTTGAACGGAATTTCATGGTTCACCCATTGGTCGTACACTTCGGGGCCGGCGGTACGGAGCATAATGTCCTCGACCCAGTCGGTCGCCACCCAGCCGGTAGCCCCGCTACTCTCCATGCCGATACACCAAGGCGTGTTGCCGTCGGCTACCATCTGGTCGCTCAGGGCAATCATCTCGTCCCAGGTTTCGGGCACTGTGTAACCCGCTTCCTCGAACTCAGGGATGGGATACCAGACCAGGCTTTTCAAGTTGGCCCGGTGGAAGACGCCAACTAACGTATCGTCAACCGTTCCCAGATCGATCCAGGCTTGGATGTAATCTTCGGTCATTTGATCGGTGTTGAGAACGGTACCCAGATCGACCAGAGCCTCACGACGAGCCAGATCAGCCATCAGGCCCGGCTGCGGGAAGGCGGCCACATCGGGCGGATCGCCCCCCTCAACCCGGACGGTAATCAGCGACTCGAAGTCGCCGGAGCCTTCGTAGACGACATCAATGCCGGTACGCTCTTCAAAAGGCTGAACCGTCGCATCGAAGCGTTCCGCATCGACATCGACGAACGCGCCGAAGACGTTCACTTCGGTACCTTCATAGTCACCAGCTTCGGCAGCGGCCAGTTCCGCGCCATAAACCTCGGACGAGGGAGACTCCATCGAACCTTCCTCACTGCCTTCGTCCGTAGCCCCTTCTTCACCTTCGGCCGGTTCTTCGGCCTCTTCGCTGGTGTCGCCCGTACCGGCAGCGCCACCGGCATCGGCCGGCCAACTATCTTCGATACGTTGTAACACGGCGTCGAGGTCATCACCGTTGACGTAATCAACCATCCCGGTCCAGAAGCTACCGGTTCCGACCGACCCCGGCATCAAGTCAGAAGCATCGAAGCGGAAGGTGGTCGCGTTCTGTAAAATTTCAGCCTGGAGACGAGTGGCTTCGTCGGGATACCACTCCAGGCTGGCCTGTTTGTGGGGGGACAGGAAGCCGCCGGCTTCGGCCCAACCTTGAGCAGATTCGGCGGTGGCCATATATTCCATAAAGGCCCGCACTTCGGGCCGATCATTGAACATCGAGTAGGCATCGCCTGCACCCAGCACCGGCTTACCTTGTTCCTCGTCAATCGGCGGCAGGTAGAAGAACCAGGTTTCGGTGCCTACCTCTTCCCCTTCATTCGGGAAGAAGCCCGGAATGAAGCTGGCCTGGCGATGTAGCCAGCAGCTTGGCGGATCGTCAAACATCGGTGTCTGGGCATCGCCAAAGGGCACGGTCAGGATAGCGGTCGTGCCACCCAAGACGTAGTCCGGGTTCAGCCAGATGTTGCCCATAATCTCGACGGCGTTCTTGACAGCCGGATCGTTGAACGGAATTTCGTGGCGCACCCACTGGTCGTAGACCTCAGGCCCGGCGGTGCGGAGCATAATGTCCTCGACCCAGTCGGTCGCCACCCAGCCGGTCGCCCCGCTACTTTCCATGCCGATACACCAGGGGGAACTCCCATCGGCCACTATCTGATCGCTCAGGGCGATCATTTCGTCCCAGGTTTCGGGGACTTCGTAGCCGGCTTCTTCGAACTCAGGAATTGGATACCAGACCAGGCTCTTCAAGTTGGCCCGGTGGAAAATACCGACCAGTTGATCGTTGACGGTCCCCAGATTGATCCAGGCCGAGATGTAATCTTCGGACAGTTGGTCCGTATCCAACACAGAGCCCAGATC
>CAZWZZ010000693.1:0-4005 GCA_964638395.1 uncultured Caldilineaceae bacterium | reverse complement strand
CAACGCCACCCTCATTTTCGAGGTAGAGTTGTTGGAGTTTGAGTCGGTGGAGTAGGCAAGAATCCATTTACTCGCCTGAACGTATAGCGACACAAAAGCCAAAGATGATAATCATCTTTGGCTTTTATTTTTTTGATGATTTTTTTAGACGCCGGTCAATAAATTGGAGAATTTCCTCCTCCATATCGACCTGGCTTTTATCTACAAACCAATCCAAATGGTACACTTGCAAGGCGCGGGTCGATTGGGAAATGTTAGCGTAACCGGTAATCGCAATAACCTGGGTTTGACGATTGATGCCTTTGACGGCTAAGGCTAAAACCAGTCCACTGACATCATCTTCATCATCACCGTATAGACGAACATCGATGATGGCAAAATCAAACCATTCATCGAATATAAATTCTAAGACTTCCTTGGCATTACGAGCGGTACGAACGGTATACCCCTCATTACTTAACAACTTAGAGATGGTATACAGCCAATCCTCCCCATCATCGACAACTAAGATATTGATCTGAGGGGATGAGGAAAGATCACCTTCGAAGCTGTCTAATTCTTGGCGGAGGTTTTCTATTTCTGCTTCGATGCCCTCGATTTCCATTAAAATCGATGGGTCAGTCTTCAATCCTTCCAATGCTTGCCGCTCTTTGAGTTTTTGCAGCCGTTGAGAATGATTGAGGATCAGGGTTTTTGTATCATTTGGCCGGGTCATGAGTCTTTGTCTGTTTTCAATCCCTCGCAGAGTAACGCCGCCGAGAGCGTGGCAAAGGTAGCCGTGATAATTGGGATGTCCAAATACTTGATGGTTTTGACCGTGTTAAATAACAAAGCGATGGCATATTCTTGGGGTGCAGAGTTTGGGGTGAGGGCGTGGGCCAGGCGTCGAATGACGGCCAGAGTGGCTGTTAGCTTACGGAGCGTATCCTGACAAGCGAAATCCGAGGGTAGTTCGAAGGTCGTGAGATCATCGAGACCTATTTTTTCCCAGGCAAAGAGGGTGTGCAGATCATAGTCAGACGCAGTTGCTAATTTGAGGAACACTTCGAGGCGGGCAAAATCTTGGAGCAGATGGCCCTGACCGGTATGGGAGAAATCAATCAGCCAGGCTTCATGGTGATGATCGACCAGAATGTTGTAGGGGGTCAAATCTCCGTGTACGGTGACCAGGTGGGCCTCGCCGCTGATGGATGTTTCTTGAATAAAGCGAACCGGATTCGGCAAGCGATGTTGCCCGGCAAAGAGTAAATCCGACCCGTCGCCCGCTTGCCAACGCAACTGCGCTTCATTGGCGACCAGGTGGGCCAGTGCTTCATTTAATTCTCCGTCGCGGAGGTTGAGTTGAGCGGTATAGTGAGCTGTGAAATTAAAATCGGGCCGGTAGACCGCTGCCGTGCGACTGGCCGGGAAGCAGGTTTCCAGAAAGAGACTCTCCAGAACCGCCGTAATATCTGCCAGGGATCGCGCTTGATAAAACGTGGCGAAATCTTGGATGGCCCCCAGCCCGGCAAAGGAGTAAATCAGGCCGCCCAGCGAGCGGGTGCGTTGGACATTGAGTTGCCTCGGCAGCCGGTGGCCGCCAACCACACCTTCGACCCATTGGCTGTATCTGAGACGCTCCTCGTCGATGATGGTATAGTCCCCGATTTTAGCGATCACGACTTCGCCGGGGCCTTTGTCCTTGTAAAAAGGTTGAATGGACAGGACGGCAGCTTTACCATACCCTTTTTGTAAATGGTCGAGGCGGATTTTGTGGCAGTCAGGAAAGAGCTTTCGCAGTAAATGGTCGATTTCCTGTTTGAAAATTGTGAGGGGGGGCTTTTGGGCCGGGGGTACAAACTTGATTTTGTGGAATAACGGTTCGATAAAGGTGGCCAGATTTTCAATCGTCAAGTTCCAGTTGACGCCCATACCGTCAGCAAACGCCCCGGTCACCCGCTCGATAATCAAATCCGAGTCCTCTTTCTCGATAAAGGCATAGGCCGGGGCCAGACCGTCGGCTCTGGGATTGCGGGCTTCCTTGACCATGCTAACATCGGCGTAACCGGTCAGGATGATAATCAAAATGTTCGGGTCGATAGCCTTGATTTTGTGCATCAAGGCCATACCCTCGCGGTTGCTTTCATCCTGTTCGTCGAGACGGACATCCAAGATTGCCAGATGGACCGGTGTCGTTTGCACGATGTCTAACGCATCGTTGCTGTTATCGGCAATGAACACTTGATAGTCCAAACGGGACAAAAGGCTCGATAACGTTTTTGGCCAGTCCGGCACATCATCGACGATCAAGACATTTTTGGAAACCACGAGGCAAGTCCGATTCTGGTATTATCTAACAGTTACAGCACGTCTTTTATAGCTGCGATGAGGTTGTCCATCCAATCATCATCTTTTTCGATATAGCGCGTAGCCACTCGCCGTCCATTGTCATCGGGACGGCGCATTTCGGCCACGTTATCAATATTGCCATAGCCGGTCAAAATGAAGATAGGAACGGTGTGGTGTTTTTCTCGTATCGTTTTGGCTAAATCCAGCCCTGATTCATCCCCTTCGACGGTTTCATCGAGACGTTGGTCAATAACGATTAAGTCAAAGGGGTGCCGGTCAATAAATTGAAGGCTGTTTTTGCTGTCACCAAAGGTCTCTACGTGGTGATTGAGTTGGGTACGAATGACCCGCGAAATTGTTTTTTGCCAATCAGCGCGATCATCGATGACGACCACCACCTTTTCTTTCTCCACCATCGGTTCAACTCCTGACTTTGGGAACATTGGCCGGGATGCGAATTGCCCGTTGGGTAATCAAATTAACATCCTCATCCAGATGTTTCGGAAAATAATCCAACGCCCCATAGTCATACATTTTGATCGCTTCCTGGGTGGTTGGTTTGTTCGTCGCCACCACAAGCCGCTTGTTGGGATATTGTTTGTGGATTATTTCCAAAATATCGGTGTGGATAGAGCTGGCAATGATAAGCACATACCCATCCGCGTCTAAAAGTTCGGTCATTTTTTTCAGATCGTGCGCTGTATCGACATCATAATCTTTGGCTAAACGACCGATTATGTTATCAATCCAGGATTGATCGTCATCAACGATGAGTATGGTTGGCCGTGTCACTGTTCTCTCTCCTCCCTGATGGCAGGTATTCTGATCTCGACGGTTACGCCGGCGCTGGTCGATATATTAGCTATTGTAATACTACCCCCCATTTTTTGCAATAGGATACTGGATAGCCACAAGCCTAATCCCGTTCCCTCTCGCTGGTTTTTAGGCGGAACCGGCTTTGTGAGCAGCCGTTCAAGAACGGCGTCGGGAATGGGCGGGCCGGTATTAGCAATCGTGACCACGATTTCTCGCTCGACCCGTTGGGAGGTTACGGTTAGTCGTTTTTCCGTATCGTTGGCTCTGAGCAGGGCGTTATAACTATTCTCAAAGATGTTAGAAAAGACCTCCGTCGTTTGGGTCAGGGGAACACGAGCGGTATAATCGGCCGGTGGCATATCGAACTCGACTATGATATTTTTTTCACTGTCCCGCACCCGATCCTGGTACTGCTGTTGAATCCGTTGGTGTGCATCCCGCACCAGCGAGCTAATATCGGCCAGGCTCAATTCCGACTCTTTGACAAAGTTCTGCATTTTCTTGATGTATTCCGAGGCATACGCCGTATTCCGCTCGATAATCTCGATAGGCTCGGCCACCTCGACATCATCCAAGTTCAACGACATCTTCAACAACTTGACATTGGGACGGATGATGCTGATCGTATTATTCAGCCGGTGCTGGATAGCGGCGATGGCCGCGCCAAGCGCCGCCATCTGAGCATTACGATTAAACGTCTCCACCATCCGCGCCTCTTGGATAATAGTGGCCGCCTGGTCGGCGATTAGTTGGGCTAATTCCCCCTTCTCTTCATCGAAGAACCCATCAACGCTATGTTCAAGATGGAAAATCCCCAACAGGTTGCCCTCGCTATCTCGAATCGGGGCAGTGAATTCGGCC
>CAZWZZ010000692.1:0-4006 GCA_964638395.1 uncultured Caldilineaceae bacterium | reverse complement strand
TTCGAGACCTGGACGGGGCAGCCGGCCCCGGTAGGGGTGATGCGGGAAGCCTGTTTGCAGGGGTTGAAGATCGCTACCGGGGAGGGGAGCGAGTAATGGAAATTTTAGGTGGCCCCCTCTTTAGCGTCGCCGGAGCGGGCGAGTCCCACGGCCCGGCGGTGACGACGATGGTTTTCGGCTGTCCGCCAGGGTTGCCTCTCAGCCGGGCGGCGGTGCAGCGCTACCTCGACCGGCGGCGGCCCGGCAGCAACAAGCACGGCACGCCTCGCCACGAGGCGGATAAGGTGGTTTTTCTCTCCGGCCTGTATGCCGAGGGGCAGTTGGACCAGTTGCTCGCCGGGCCAACGGTACAGATTGCGCTTGATGATGAAACGGGGCAAGAGACCGAAACCTACGAAGAGGGCCTGACCACCGGCGAACCGATTGCCGCCATCGTCCTCTCCACTTCCAAGAAATCGCGCCATTACGAGCAGTTTGCCGGACCCCAGGGTGAGGTGCGACCCGGCCATACCGATCTGGTCAAATATCACAAGGCCAAAGGCTTCATCGACATTCGAGGCGGGGGCCGCTCCAGCTACCGCTCGACCATTTCGGACGTTATCGGCGGCTCGATTGCTCGCCTGTTCCTCGGCGCTCAGTTCAAGACCCACATTTTCTCCTCGATCTGTCAGGTCGGGTCCTTGAAAGCGACCGAGCATCTGGCCGACTATTTCCAACAACGCTTTGAAGCCACCCAAAGTCACCACGTCTCTGCTGATGAAATCCGGCAGCTTGACGACCGCTTGCAAAGCGCCGAAATTCATACCCTGGATGCTCAGTTTGCCCGCGAAGCCGGTGAGCTAATCAAAGAGACCCGCATCCAGGGGGACTCGATTGGAGCGGCGGTCGAGGTGGTGGCGGTCAACGTGCCGCCGCTGGTGGGGGAGCCGCTCTACAACAGCCTGAAAGTGCGTTTGATGGGTAGCCTGGGTGGGTTGCATGCGGTGCAAGCCTGCGAAATCGGCGCGGGTCGGGAGATCGTCACCCGGCGGGGCAGCGAAAACAACGACCCCATCCGCCGCAGCGGCTATCAAACGAACAACCAGGGCGGCATGATCGGCGGGGTGACGACCGGGATGCCGCTGGTCTGCCGGGTCAGTTTCAAGCCAACCTCAACCATCGTCAAACCCCAGGAGTCGGTCCGTAAAAATCTGGAGGAGATCGAGTTCAACCTCCGAAAAGGGCGGCACGACCCCTGCGTCGGCGTCCGGGCGGGGGTGACGCTGGAGTCGCGGTTGGCGATTGAGTTGATGAATGGCGCTTTGATGCATCAGGCGCGGTTTGTGGATGCGGAAAATTTTCGATTATTCTGATTGAATAATCTTTTGGTAACCTGATATGAATGTTTTGCACCGCTTCCAGGGTATTGAATTTGAATGGGACAACAACAAAGCCCAAAATAATATAAGAAAGCACGGCATTGCATTTGAAGAAGCAGTAGAAGTGTTTTTTGATCCATTTTACCAAAGCGGCGACGCTTCTACAGATGATGAGCAGCGCGAGTTTATTATAGGTTATTCGCTTATGTCGCGTCTTTTGTTAGTGGTTTATGTAGAACGCAGGGAACGGACGCGGATTATTTCAGCCCGTCAGGCAACCCGCCATGAAAGGAAATTGTATGAAGAAGCCTAAAGAAGAAGCTCAACTCCAAATTCGGCCTCGTCCTACCGAAACTGTAACGATAGAAATACCAAAAGATACTCTGGAATCTCTCAAAAAAGTAGCTACTAGACGAGATATGTCCTATCAAGCCCTACTCAAATTCTATATCGGGCAAGGGTTACGACAAGACTTAGCCCAGCTCTTTGGAGACCGCGTCCTGGAAACAGCGGCTGAAATTCTAACAAAGCACATCCAATCAGAAAAAGAAGTTACGGAAATCTTACGGGAAATTCGAACAGCAGCGGTTGATTAGCGTGTATCTTCATTGGTAGACAGATGAAGTCAACTCACCCTTTATCCAGAAACATCATCCTGACCGGCTTTATGGGCGTCGGTAAATCGACGGTGGGTCAACTCGTAGCGACCCGCCTCGACCGTGACTTCATTGATATGGACAGCCTCATCGAGCAGCGGGAGGGACGGCCCATCCCCAAAATCTTTGCCGAAAGCGGCGAAGCCTACTTCCGCCAACTGGAAGCCGACCTGTGCCGCGAATTGGCTGCGTGCGAGGGGCTGGTCATCGCTACCGGCGGCGGGGCGCTCGTGCCGGAAGACAATCTGCGGGTGATGGCCGAGACGGGCCTGGTCATCTGCCTCGATTGCGACCCGGCGACACTGTGGCAGCGCATCGGCGACAGCGAAAACCGCCCGATGTTGGCCGCGCAGGATGCGGGGCGGTTTGCTCGCCTGCAAAATTTATTAACGCAGCGGGCTACGGCCTACGCTCGTGTACCCCACCATCTGGATGTCACCCACCTGTCGCCTGAGGCTACCGCTGCTGAAATTTGTGAGATGGTTAGTAGCCAGAAAGGATCAACATGATGGGTGAATTACAACGATTATGGCGTTTGGCGAGACTGTTGCTTTTCCTTCTTCCCCTCGGCATATTTACGGGGTTGTTGCTCGAAACAGCCCCCACGCCCGCCCAGGCGGTGAATGACCTTCCCTCTCGACTTACTGATGTAGTCCAACCAATGCCCCTTAAACAGAATAACATCGAGATCAACGTGGATGAGGTCGTTGCCTCCGGCTTTACCCGCCCCATTCAAGTCACCCACGCCGGGGATGGGTCGGGCCGGTTGTTTGTCGTTGAACAGGGCGGAACGATCAAAATTGTTGAAAATGGGAGCGTCTTGGGAACGCCATTTTTGGATATTAGCGCCCTAGTGCGGAGTTCCAGCGACCCGAATGGCGGTAATGAGCAGGGTTTGCTGGGATTAACCTTCCATCCTGATTATGAAAATAACGGCTATTTCTACATCAATTACACCACGGAGGCTTTCGATAGCATACCTGCGGAGTCGACAGTAGTGGCCCGTTACTCCGTGGCGGGCGACAATACAAATCTGGCTGATCCCGACAGCGCCCTTATCCTGTTGACTATCGAGCAACCGGCCACTAATCACAACGGTGGCCAACTTCTGTTTGGACCGGATGGCTATCTCTACATCGGTATGGGGGATGGCGGAGGCGGTAATGACCAGTTCAATCAGGCCCAAGATAAGAACACGCTGCTGGGGGCGATGTTACGGATCGACGTGGATAATCCGGCGGACGGCAACAATTATGGCATTCCCACCGGCAATCCCTACGTCAACGAGGCCGGAGCCGATGAAATTTGGGCCATCGGCTTGCGGAACCCTTGGCGATTCAGCTTCGATCAAGTCACCGGGGATCTCTATATCGGCGATGTCGGACAAAATGCAAGAGAAGAAATCAGCTATCAAGCTGCTAATACAGAAGGCGGCTTGAATTTCGGGTGGGCCTGCCGGGAGGGCACGGTAGACGGTCCTAAAGATTGTACCGGCACGTTTGAAGCGCCCATTGTGGATTATCCCTGGGATGCTGGCGGCGCAGTTACCGGTGGATTTGTCTATCGAGGCTCTTTTTATCCGGCCTTAGAAGGTTACTATTTTTATGGCGACTACGGATTGGGCAAAATTTGGAGCCTGCGACACAACGGCACAACTTGGGTTAGTGAACTGGAACTGGATGAGACTTTTGCTATCAGTGCCTTCGGTGAAGATGAAGCGGGTGAACTGTACGTGGTCGATTACTCCAACGGCCAAATCCGCCGCCTGGCCGATGTCAACGGCATCACACCGAATTTATCGCCCTCCAGCAAAAGCGCCACGCCTGCCTCGGCCGAACCGGGGGCAACCTTCACCTACACCATCCGCCTCCGCAACACGACCGGCCCTTTGACCAACACGCTTTTCCTGAATGACACGTTGCCCGATGGCCTGGCCTACGTCACCCAGTCGCTCACGGCCAGCGGCGGCACGGTCGATGACAGCCAGGCTCC
>CAZWZZ010000691.1:0-4006 GCA_964638395.1 uncultured Caldilineaceae bacterium | reverse complement strand
TTCAAAACTCAGTCCACAAATATCTCCTATATGGCACAACCTTTGGAACCATCCCTGAGATGTTCTTCGTTAGCCATGCCACGCTCCCTGCCTCCAGGTAATGGTGAGATTGACCTAACTTTACCCGCAGCCCTCTTTTTTGTCCAGTGGGTGGGGGCAGGTAGGACAACATTAAACTGTGGAGACCGCCCCACGATAATGAAGGCTATTTAATGCGGTGATCGCCCCCCAGCCCTCCAAAGTAGCCTGCTTCAGAAGGCCTTCACCTGGGATAGCAAGCTGATTTATCGGCCTGCGAGGAATTAAAAAGGGGCAGCAGCCACATCGACTCAATCGTGACCACGCCCCCGTTGAAACCCAATCAAAATGGGCCGCACCCTACTACACCGTCGCCTGCCGTAGCCGCAGGCTGTTGCCGACGACCGTGACCGAGCTAAAGGCCATCGCAAAGGCGGCGGCGATGGGGTGCAGCTCCCGCAGGTAGATGGGCAGGGCCGGGAAAACGGCCAGCGCCCCGGCAGCGACCGGGATGAGCAGCACGTTGTAGGCAAAGGCCCAGAAGAGATTCTGCTTGATGGTCCGCATCGTGGCGTGGCTGAGGCGAATGGCCTTCGAGACGCCCCGCAGGTCGCCGCTGATGAGGGTGATGCCCGCCGTCTCCATCGCTACGTCCGCGCCGGTGCCGATGGCGATACCGACATCAGCCTGGGCCAGCGCGGGGGCGTCGTTGATGCCGTCGCCGACCATCGCCACGGTCAAGCCCTCCTCTTGCAACTGGGCCACGTTGGCCGATTTATCGCCCGGCAGCACCTCGGCCAGAACCCGGTCTACGCCCACCTCGGCGGCGATAGCCTCGGCGGTGGCCCGGTTATCGCCGGTCATCATCACCACCTGCAAGTCCATTGCTTTCAACTGGGCGATGGCCTCGCGGGAGCCATCTTTGATGGTGTCGGCGATGCCGATGACGCCCGCCGCTTGCCCATCGACCGCGACCCACATGGCCGTCTTGGCCTGCTCCTGCAAACGATCCGCCTCGGCGCTCAGGCCGTTCAGGTCGATCCCTTCACGTTTCATCAGCCGCAGATTGCCCAGCAACACCTGTCGCCCCTCCACCTCGGCTGAGATGCCGTGGCCGGTGATGGCCTCGAAGCGGCTCGGTTCAGCCAGGTTCAGCCCCTCTTCTTTGGCTTTGCGGACTACCGCCTCACCCAGCGGATGCTCCGATCCCCGCTCGGCGGAGGCGGCCAGACGGAGGAGGGTGGAGATTGGCGATTGGCGATTGGGAGATTGGGAGATTGGGAGATTGGGAGAGTTGTCCTGAGCGAAGTCGAAGGGCTGGACGCTGGGTTCGGATAACGACGACTGACGACTGACGACTGACGACTGACCATTTGCCCCGGCCTCTTGAACGCCAACCGCTACTGGTTGACTACTGGCTACCGGCAACGGACCACTGACGACTGACGACTGACCAACCACCACATCCGTCACCGCCGGTTCCCCTTTGGTGATCGTGCCGGTTTTGTCCAGAACGATGGCCTGCAAACCGTGCGCCCGCTCCAGCGAGGCGCTGTTTTTGAAGAGGATGCCTTGCCCGGCCCCCTTGCCCATGCCGACGACGACGGCGGTCGGCGTGGCCAGGCCGAGGGCGCAGGGGCAGGCGATGACCAGCACGGCCACCAGCCGCACCAGAGCCGGGGTGAAGCCGGCCCCGCTCGCCAGCCAGATGATGAAGGCCAAGATGGCAATTCCGATGACCACCGGGACGAAGATAGCCGAGACTTTATCGGCCAGGGCTTGAATCGGCGCTTTGGAGCCTTGGGCCTCCTCGACGAGGCGTACAATTTGGGCCAACGCCGTTTCCCGGCCCACCTTTTTGGCCTCGAATTTGAGGACGCCCTGCTTGTTCAGCGTCGCTCCGATGACCTCGTCCCCGGTCTGTTTATCGACCGGCAGGCTCTCGCCCGTCAGCAAAGCCTCATCGACGGCGGAGTGGCCGCTGACGACCACGCCATCGACGGGGATTTTTTCGCCGGGGCGGACGATGACCACGTCCCCCACCTGGACCTGCTCCACCGGAATGTCCTGCTCGACGCCGTTCCGCTCGACGCGGGCGGTTTTGGCCTGCAAGCCCATCAAGGCTTTGATCGCTTCGCTGGTCTTGCCTTTGGCCTGCACTTCCAGCAGCTTGCCCACCTTAATCAGGGTGATGATGGCCGCCGAGGTTTCAAAATAGACGTGGCCGCCCAGCAACCCGGCAGTCACTACAATCGAATAGAAATAGGCCACCGAGGAGCCGAGGGCCACCAGGACATCCATATTGGCCGATTTGTTCCGCAGGCTTTTGTAGGCCCCGACGTAATAATCCCAGCCGGTGTAGAACTGAACCGGCGTGGCCAGCCCCCAGAAGAGAACGTTGACCCAGGCGGCGTGCGCCCACATCCCCACCAGCCCAAAATCGCGGGCCATACTGAGCAGGAAGAGGGGCAGGGTGAAAATAATCCCGACCAGCAATTTGCGCTGCTGGTCTTTGATCTCCCGTTGGCGGGCCTCCTTTTCGGCATCGACCAGCTCCTCATCCGAGTCGGCGGCGACGACGCCATACCCGGCTCGTTCCACCGCCGCCACCATATCGGCCCGGCTAACCGTACCGGGGATGTATTTGACCGTCGCTTTTTCCGTGGCGAAGTTGACCGTTGCTTCCAGGATGCCGGGCACTTTTTTGTTCAGGGTCCGCTCGACGGCGTTGACGCAGTTGGCGCAGGTCATCCCGGTGATCGGCAGTTCCAGCGTAGCCACCGGCACTTCGTACCCGGCTTTGGCGATGCGGTCGATCACCGCCTGGGGCGTGGCCTGGGCCGGGTCGTAGGTGACGGTCACTTTTTCCGTGCCGAAATTGACGACGGCCTCACTGACGCCCTCCACTTTTTTTGTATTTCGCTCGACAGCCGCCACGCAGTTGGCACAGGTCATGCCGATTACGGGCATCGTCACTTGTGTGTCTGCCATAGTAAACCTCCTAAACAGAGATTGGAGATTGGGGGATTAGGAGATTGGACATTTGTCTGGTAATCTCTAATCTCCTAATCGCCAATCTCCACTTACTCAACCCCGGCCAAAGCCAAAATGACCTCAATATTCTCTGCCGGTTGGACGCCGACCAGCCGTTGGATTTCGTTGCCGGCCTCGTCGAAAATCAACACGGTCGGGTGGCCGGGGATGCGGTAGCCGCTCATAATCTCCGGGCCGTCGCCGACAGCGGCGTTGACCCGCCGCACGGCCAATTGATCGCCAAATTTTTCTTCGATCCCATCCACGATGGGCCTCATCTCCGCTCATGGCGGTCAGTTGTCGGTGTAGATAAAAACGAGCGTCGGCTGGCCCGGCTCGGCTACGGGGGGCGGCTCGCTGCTCTGGCCGCAAGCGGCCAGGAGAAGACCAAAGAGCGTTGAAAGTAATAAGAGTCTTAAAATTGCCATTGTTATAGTCCGAGTACGGAAGAGTAGGACAGTCTCAATCGAGATTTCCCGACAAGAAAATGGCGTAGGACAAACTTAAGTTTGTCCTACACAACCTATTTTCAAAAAAGTTAGGGAGATCCAAACACCAATCTCCTCATCTCCCAATTCCCCAATCTCTTCTCTAATTCTCCGGCGGATAGTTGATCTCTACCAGCAACTCTTTGATACCATCCCAGGTCAGCGGCGGCTCTTCCCACTCGACCGTGACCAGCTTGGTATCCTCTGCCGCAACGACGCGCTTGACGCCTTCCAATTCGCCGACTTCGTTTTGAATGGCGTTGACGCAATGGCCACAGGAAATGTTGGGAACTTTGAATGTTTTGGTTTGCATGATAGGTCTCCTTATTTAATGAAACTTTGTTTGAAATGTATCGTAAAACGCAAAGCGTAAAACGTAAAAACAATCACCGTTCCAGCCTTACGCTTTACGTTTTTCGTTTTACGACCTACGCTTCAACTCCGGCCCTTGGCGTTAAAAACGCCCA
>CAZWZZ010000690.1:0-4015 GCA_964638395.1 uncultured Caldilineaceae bacterium | reverse complement strand
CTATTCAGCAGTTCTCCTCACATGCCGATTTCATAGCGGGGATTAGGAGATTTGGGGATTTTGTGTTTTAGTGTTATCCCCTCATCCCCAAATCCCCGCAGAAACTTGGCGTATTGGTTTGGCTGCTGAGTTGGTACGTTCGTAAAATAAAAAAACCCCGCCCTTAAAAGGGCGAGGTTGAAAACTCGCGGTGCCACCTTTCTTCACGAAACTGATTGTTTCGCATCTCGTGGGCGTGATAACGGACGCTGCCGGGTCGGCTCATCGCCGCCAGCTCGGGAGCGGAATTCGGCCAACCCTTCGAGCGTCTCCCACTGACCGACGCTTCTCTGAAACCCGGTGTTGGCTTACTTTTCTCCGTCGTAGCTTTGCCCAAGATTATAACACATTAAAAAGAATTTGCAACTGCCTTTTTGGGCTAACAGTCGTCACTGCGCCCCCCCGGTTTGTCGAGCCGCCGCCAAACTTGGCGAACGATCAATCGTCACACTCACAAACAGGGGTTGTATCATCCGGGCTATGTTGGTAGATGGGCCAATGGAACCAGGCGTAGTAACGAGAGTCGATCACTTTGGCCCCCAGATAATCCAACTCCAGGGCATCTTCGGGTAAAACGCCGAAGCTGGAGGCGACGAAATCGGCGCAACCAGACAGACCGATGCCGTGTCCGCCACGGGTCAACCCGCCCCGAAACAACTTTTGTAGATCATTGCCGGTCTTCTCTGCGAGCCACGTTTCCTGCTCCGCCGAAATCCCATTTTCGACGATCCACCGCACCAGTGAGTCGTTAATGGCGAAAATCGTCAGCACGACCCGCGCATCGGTGGTGAAGCGGGCGGCGTTGTTGATGTAGTTGTACAGAATACGGTCAATGGCCGAGGTTTCCAGACAACGGTTGGTGATGCTGCCCTCGAAGGTACAATTCACTGTGACGCTCACCGATTTGTCGGCGATGTTGATGGTTCCGTTGTGCCACTTTTTGACGAAATCATCAATGGTGTGGATCTTCAAGCTCTCATCTGCCTGGCGCACGATGGGGTCGAGGTCAACGATGGCGTTTCGCATCAACTTGGCGTGGTCACGGGCCATCAACACCGCATTTTCGATGTACGTCTCGGTGTCATCCCCCAAATCCATCGCCCGCATCATCGTCGAATAGCCGGTCAAGACGGCTAACGCCCCGCCCCGCACATCGTGGGTCACTTTCCGCAGCAGGGGCGTCATCGTTTCCATCGACCGCGTGGCCACACCGATGGATTGGGTCGAAGAGAGAAAGCTGTCCGAGGCGAACTGGCTAAGGAGTTGCTTCTTCATCAGATCGTAATTGGGCGCATCCTTCATATAAAGCCACAATTCATAGGTGCGCTTGACCGCGTTGTACAATTGGATGATGATCGACACATCTTCCGGGGCAAATTTCGACAGAGACACGCCGAAGCCGCCGCCATCGTAGCGGTCTTGCCGTTGTACTTGCAGGTTGGTCGAGGCGAGAGACAGTAGAACGTCAGGGACAGGAGGGGTAGAAGGGGTCTGGGTTGTATCCATTATTTTTTCCATTTTTTCCTTTGTTATCAATTTAGGGTGGAGGCCGATAAGTTGGCCTCGGTTTTGGCGGCGTGGGGGGTGATGATCGGGGCGGGCCGGTATCCCCGTTCGGTCAAAATGGTGCGGGCCACGCGCAGCCCCCCCAGGGCCACAGCCGCCGTCGATTGGCCGGGGAAAATGCTGTCGCCGACCATCCACACGCCGGGCGCGAGCCGGGGCGCCCAGGCTCGGAACAGGTTGGTTTGGGGAAAGCCCCCAACCCAGCCCCAGGCGCGGTGGGTAAAGCGGTGAAATGTGACCGGCGTGCCGGGTAAAATCAATTGGCTGGCCGCCCGCAGGTGGGGTATCGCTTTCTCGGCGGCGGCCAACATTCGGTCGGAGTAGGCCGCCTTACGTTGCTCATATGCTTCTCGATCATCCTCGAAAAGATGCCACCAGTCACCCAATTTGGTGTGGGTACTCAGGGTCACGGCCCGGTAGCCGGCGGGCGCCCGGTCATCGTCCCAGGCGGGGCTGAGAGAGAGAAAAACAGTGTTCCCTTCGGCCAGCGGCTCCCGGACGATAAGTTGGTGGTGGAGCGGAAAATCGGCGGGCAGGGCGGCTTTGTCCAGACCGACATAGGTCATAAACGCGCCCCAGCCATCTTTGGGACGGGGGGGTAAATTTTTGAGACGACGGGGGGCGGCCTCGCCGAGAAGTTCGGCAATGTTCCAGGGGGGCAGATTGGCAATGACGATGTCGGCCGGGACGGTCTGTTTTCGTTGCCGCTTTTCGGTTTCAACGGCGACAGGTCGCCCTTTTTCCAGCAGGATGCGGCTGGCCCTCTCCCGATACAGGACGCGCCCGCCATTTTTGCGCACGGCATCGGCCAACGTCCCGGCAATGGCTCCCATCCCCCCGGCCAGATGAACGACGCCGCGCCGGGGCAAATCGAGGGCGGAGGCCCCATACAGGGCGTTGGCGGTGGGGCTGGTGGTTTGCGCGGCAATCAGCAGTTGAGCATCGACAAAGCGACGCAGCGACTCCGGGGCGTGGCTCAGATGGGCGGCCACGGGCCGGAACGCATCGGCCAGGAGGGTCGGGTTGAGTCGCCCCAAAATATCGCGGCCCAACCAGGCCAGGCCGCTGCGGGTCAGGCGAAAAAATTCAGAGAGCGTTTGAGGCGGCCAGGGCGGAGTTTGGAGGGCAAAATCCCACAGGGCGTCCGCTGTGCGCTCTTGCCACCGCCAAAAATCGTCGCTGGCCGGGCCAAACGCCTCTCGACGCTCGCTCCAGCGTCGCTCGTCTGTCCAGCGGGTCACAGTCTGACCATCCGGCAGATGGACGACCATCGCCGGGTTGGACGGATGGGCCGGCCACTGGTTGATACCGGTCGCCTGGGCTACGATGTCCATCGGCCCGCCGGGATAAAAGCCACCGGCCAGCGTCGCTCCGGCATCGAAGCGGTAGCCCTGGTGGAAAAATGTTCCGGCACAGCCGCCAGGATAGATGTGGGCTTCTAAAATGGTAACGTCCAGGCCGGCTCGGGCCAGAATAGCGCCCGTGGTCAAACCTCCGACGCCAGCTCCAATGATAACAACCTTCATCGCAACAGTTATTCCTAAAAATTTACGGCATTACTTATTAAGATTGGCCGTCAATTTGGCCAACCACGCTGTGACCGGTTGGCCCCGTTTGTCGAGCTGTTTCTCGGCGGCTTCTTGGTAGGCCGTGAAGTATTGGGGCAACAGTTTCGTCGGGAGCCGATAGCTCATCATCGCCAGCAGCATCTCGACCCACTCGATGTCGGTTCCCAAGAAACTCATGTCGCCGAGAGTCAAGGCGGCGGTTATATGTTGGGAAACGTTCAGGTTGGCCGTGTTGAGATCACGTTGGGAGATATTGACCCCACGTAGGGCCTGCCAAATTTCTGCCTCGATCAGCGATTGGTTTTGCCGGTAATGGAGAAGCGCCTCTTCGTAGGCTTTGGAGCCTTTTTTATACTCCACAGAGGTGCCGGGCGAGGCTAACAACCGCTCGACCACCTTCGGCACTTCATCAATCCGTTCCCCCAGGAAATGGGCTGGAATGCGCTCCTGTAGCTCTGGGATGAGATTAAAGATGCGTCCCCCAAAGGCCGTGGTCACTTTCTCTTCGGCCAAAACTTGGGCCATCTCCATCAAGTTCGCCGCTGTAGGAAATAGTTGGGCAGACAAGATCACCAGGTGGGGCTGAGTGGTGGCCAGGGTGTTCTCCAGACGGTTGATGGGCACATTGGCCCCCAGATAGATGACCTCTAACCCCTGACGGCGCAATAACAGCGTAATCAGCAAGGGGCTGAAGATATGTTCCTCTTGGGGCGGGCAGCCAATCAAAATGCGTCCCGGTCGGGTCGGTGGGGGGGTCGCCGCCAGCAGCGACTCCAGACGTCGGATCGCCAGGGCCGAGGCGAAATGCTCCTGCTGGACGGTCACTTTACCGGCGTGCCAGC
>CAZWZZ010000689.1:0-4029 GCA_964638395.1 uncultured Caldilineaceae bacterium | reverse complement strand
AAGAGCCAAATCATTGCTTCCTCCATTCTTTGCTTCGTTTGGCTCTTTTATGCCTTATTTTCTTTTCTTGGGCCAATTCACTCCCCTGTTTTTGGCCTGGCTTTCTCTTTTCTGTTGGTAACGTGCTTTCTCTTTTTTAGCGGAAACTAAAGTATGATGAGGTTAATTTTTTGAACTGTCTAAGCAGTGCCTACCGGGTAACGGCTAATTACCGGTAAACATCAACAAAATGAGCATCCCCAAACCACCCAGCGCCGTTACCGACAACGAACCAAAAATAATGACGGCCAGAATGTTGATTCCTTCTTCCGCTTCTTCGTCATCCTCTACGTCACGGTGGGGCGGCGGCGGGGCATTGACGGAGCGATAATCGACGAGGTTGGCCTGATTCGTCGGCATGGCCATCGTCGAATTGGAATGAACCGCCGGATAGGGGGGCGGTGGCTGGTTCTGACCGTAGTTTGACAAGGGGACGCCCATTGTAGTATTGGTATGAAAGACAGGGGACGGTTGGGGCGGCATGCCCATTGTCGCTTGGGCGTGCATAGCCGCCACAGCCTGAGAATGGGGCGGCATAGGCGCTTGTTGCTGGGGCGGCATGCCCAGCGTGGCGTTGGCGTGCGCTCCATATCCCGGTTGATTGTTTTGATAATAGGCCGACATTCCTTGCGTGGGGTTCATCGCCGGCGGGGTGGCCATCGGCTGCGTGGGGCGCGTTTCCTGGGCTGCCGGTCTACTATTAAAAGCGGGCGCTCCGTTGTATCCCTGTCCCTGACCGTTATTCGGCTGAGGAGCGGGCTGGTTGGGCCACGGTTGTTGATTCGAGACGTTCGGCGGCTGGTGTTGCGGCTGATGTTGGAACGGACCGCTATCCGGCGTCGGCTGCCCCGGCTGTGCCGGCGGCTGGCCATTGTGATGGCCGGGCGGTTGGGCCGGCGGGGTATTTTGAGCGACCGGCACCGGTTCGGATGGATTTTGTAGATTTTGGGCTTGAGGCACAGAGGCCCCGATCATCGGCTCGGTCTGCCCCAGGCGTTGGGGCGGTGGGTTATTAACCGGGGCCACCGGTTCGGAAGGGGGCGGCGGGGCCGGTGTCGGGTGGATTTCCGTCTGTTGACGCGCCCTGTCCGGCGGCGCAGATTGCGCTAAACTGCCCGTTTGGGGTATCTGGCGTGGCGCAATTTTCAGTTTGATGCCGTTGATTGGTTGCCGTCTGGCCACCGGTTGGCCCTGTTGGTGAACGATTTGGGGAACCGGCCGGGGCTGGTTATGCCGTGGGGGTAATGTCGCCGGTTCCGGTTGGCCATCGAGCGGGCCGGTTTGACGTTTGGGCGGCGGGGCCTCTTTGGCCCGCTTGACCCAGACCGGCTCGGATGGTTTGGGCAGGGGACCGGTTTGCTTTTTCGGCTCAGGCTGCGGCGCCTCAGCCGTATCAGTCTCATCATCAGGCTCATCATCGGCTGGGTCGGGTTTGAAGGGGGAGGTAATCGGCTTAAAGGGTAATTCGGCGGCGATAGTCTCCGGGTCGAGAGCAAAAGGCCGCCGTTCCTCGGCAGCCGGTTGGCCCGCGCCGCTTGTCTCCGGCAGCGCCCTGAGCGGACCGGTCTGGGGCCGCTGGCTGGGTTTGGGAATGTTGATCGGTTGCGAATCGCGGGGGACTTTGACCGGGCGAGAGTCGGAGACGACAATGCCCAGCACCTTTAGCCCCTGCCGGGCCACGGCATTGTCGGGGTCAATAGCCAGCACGTGGTACAGACAACGTGCCCGCTGCTCGTCATTTTCGACCACGCTGCTCATCCACAACCAGGCCATTTCATTATTAGGGTTCTGCTGAATGAGCAGGTTGAGCAGTTGCCGCCCTTCCGCTTTGCGCCCGGAGCGAATGGCCGTAATCGCTAATTCCAGAGACATTGCCATAACCGTACCCGTTCCTCTCTACCAGATTAATGGTACAACTTTCCATAATAACTTGACCATAACTCTATTATAGCATACTTGACTCTCTCCGCAAAGTAGGCATTTGACCTCACGACTCTACCCCCTTGCTACGAGCGCGACTCCGGCTCCCTCACCCATCTGGGTGAAAGAAACTATCCCACCGAATTATGGAGCCTGTCCGATTGTACTATGATAAATCGCTCGATTTGGGAATAGACGCACCGCTGCGCCAGATGTTATCATGGATAATGTAGGAATTACAATAGTTCAACTACCAATAAGGAGGATAAAAAACTATGAGATTGATGCCCACATCGATAAAGTGTCTTGTGGCGTTGGGCTTGGTTGTCACGTTAATGGCGATTAGCCTGGGGTTGAGTTCACCGGTTGCCGCCCAGACCGGCCCAGACACCCTGACCGACCCCGACATCACGTTTGCCGTGGAAAATGAGTTGGTGTTTGAAGAGTCCCTCTCCCTCAACGACATTACGGTCTCGACCACAGACGGCATCGTCACCCTGACCGGCGTGGTCGATAACCTGCTGGCCAAAGAACGGGCCGCTCGCGTTGCTGAGACGGTCAAAGGGGTGCGGGCCGTGGTCAACCAATTGACGGTTGAGCCGGTCATCATTCCCACCGATGCCGACCTGGTTCTGGCTGTCGAAAACGCGCTCATCCTTGATTCGGCGACCGAATCTTACGAGATCAACGTTTTGGCCGTGGATGGCGTCGTCACCCTGACCGGTACGGTACAATCCTGGCAGGAAAAGGAACTGGCCGAAGATGTGGCCAAAAGTGTGCAAGGTGTGACCGAGGTCATTAACGACATCGAAATTATCTACGCTCTGGAACGGCCCGACGCCGAAATTCAAGAGGAAGTCGTGCAGGTGCTGCGCCGGGATGCCTTTGTGGATGATGGCTTGATCGAGGTGGATGTGCAGAATGGCGAAGTCATCCTCTCCGGTGTGGTCGGTAGCGCCGCCGAGAAGCGATATGCGATCACCGACGCCTGGGTGACCGGCGTCCTGACCGTTGACGCCGAAGATTTGACCGTCGAGCGTTGGACCCGCGATTCTGATCTGCGCGAAGATAAATATGTGATTAAGACGGATGCGGAACTGGAGCAGGCGGTGCAAGACGCCTTGCAAATCGACCCCCGCACCAATGCCTTTGATATCGAAATCGACGCTAATGCCGGGGTCGTCACGCTGCGGGGCGTCGTCGATAACCTGCGGGCCAAACGAGCCGCCGCTCAAGATGCACGACGCACGGTGGGCGTGGTCGATGTGACCAACCGCCTGCGTATCCAACCTACGCTGGACCGCCCGGATGATGAGATTGCGGCGGATGTGCGCGAAGCCCTGGCGCTAGACCCTGATGTCTCCCGCTTCGAGATTGCGGTAGATGTCATCAATGGCACAGTCTATCTATCCGGTAACGTTGATTCCTATTTTGAAAAAGGGGAAGCGGATGACATTGCTTCCCGAATCAACGGCGTGACCACCGTCCGCAATAATCTGGTGGTCAACACGATAGACTCCGTCATCACCTACGATCCTTACATCTACGAAACCTACTACCCTTACGACTATTCCTGGTACGATTATCAACCCTACTACACCTTTACCAGCGATGCCGAAATCGAAGATGATATCAAAGATGAGCTATGGTGGAGTCCCTTTGTAGAGTCGGATGAGGTGGAAGTCACCGTTGACAACGGCATTGTCACACTGACCGGAACGGTCGATACCTGGTCTGAACGCACCGCCGCCACCGAAAACGCCTACGAAGGCGGGGCCACATGGGTCTATAACAATCTGGTGGTTGCGCCTCAGTAAAGGGCAGCGCGTCAGTAAGTTGGCTCGTTTGTGTTAAGAAAGAAACGCCTGGGGTTAAATCCCAGGCGTTTTTTGTCGAATGACGTCCCCTATCTATGGCATTTTGGGCATTTTTTGGGCCTTAGTCATCAGAGATTGGATGACCATTTACCATTTGTAGCAGCCTCATCCCCGCAGCCGCCGCCACACCGCCCGCAGGCGGGGCAGAGCCGTGGTGAAGGCCCAATAGAGGGGCCGGTTAACCGGATAATCG
>CAZWZZ010000688.1:0-4030 GCA_964638395.1 uncultured Caldilineaceae bacterium | reverse complement strand
TTTATCACCGGTATCAGCAAATTTAGTCGGGTTGGGGTTTTCTCAGCGATGAATAACCTGACGGATTTGACCCTCAGCCCTCGGTTTGCGACGATGTTGGGCTTGACCGAGACGGAAATTCAGGCCAATTTCCAGGCCCACATCACCACCTTTGCCCACCAAGAAAACGGCCAGGAAGAGGCGTTACTGGCTCAAATTCGGCGCTGGTATAATGGCTTCCGGTTTGTAGGCGACGGCGAGCCGGTCTACAATCCCTTCTCGGTCATACATCTTTTTTATCACCAACGCTTTGCCAACTACTGGTTTGAAACCGGAACGCCGACCTTTTTGGTGAAATTAGTCAAAGACCAGCAGTATGACATCACCCAACTCAATCATCTCGAGCTGAGAGAAGTGGCCTTTAGCACCTATGATCTGGAAAACCTGGCCGTCACCCCCCTGCTCTATCAAACGGGCTATCTGACCATAAAAGCCTATGATCCCAAAACCCGTAAATACACCCTGGCCTATCCGAATTACGAGGTCGAACTTCTACTTGGGGAGTTGCAAGATTTGAATCAGCCAATTAGAGCCACATAAAACGTAAAACGTGAAACGTAAGCCCGCTTGTGGGATAAAGACCTTACGTTTTTCGTTTTACGCTTTACCCTCAGCCATTTTCCTCTTTGAATTCAAGCTAGACCGTAGCGCGGCTGAAGCCATGCGCCAGATAAAATCGCGGGCCTATTATCAGAAATATCGGCTGCGGGATAAACCTCTCCTCTTGATCGGGGCCAATTTTGACAGCCAACAGCGGGATGTGTCTGAGTGGTTGAGTGAGCTTGACTCATCGTAATTCAGCGGGTGGCCGGCGTCACTGCCGGGCCGGTCAACGGAGAAAGAACGGATGAACGGATCATCACGATCTGTGGCAGCCTATCCGTTAATCCGTTAGCCATCCGTTTACCGATAGAACCGGACAGGATGCGCCCGGTCAGCGTCGTGGTCTACTATTACGCGGTCTGGATGGCCTTTTTGACGCCGTGATAACTGGGACGAGGTACTGATGGCTATAGTTTAATTGGGGACGAATTACGTCCCCAACCCGCTTCGATACCCGGTCCCCGCTCGGCGAGTTCATCGCCGAGCTACCCAACAGCACCCCATGAATGGGGTTTCAACAGAAAAACCGGATTGATCCGGTGCTGCCGTAGGGATAGCCCGGATCATTTATGTCCGGGCGGGGTCGGTCAAAAGAGACGGGTGTTTGGACGGGGAACTAAGCGGATTAAAGAATAAACGGACGGGAGGTGACCGGAAAAATCCGTTCCCTTCCTCAATCCGTTGTAGTATTGTGAATTGGGGCGAGTGGCGGTATAATCAAGATCAAGTTCGAGGCCCGATAAGAGCAATATGGAGGAGTGCTGGCGATGAGCAAATCACCCTTTCCGGGAATGGACCCCTATCTCGAAGGGGAACTGTGGCAGGAGTTTCACGATACGTTAATTCATCAGATTCGTGCCCAACTGCTGCCCCGGCTGCGGCCCAACTATATTGCGCTGTTGAACAAATATTACGCCGTTGATACCGCCGATATTGGCATCGGGGCCTGGAACAAAAAAGCCTTTTACCCCGATGTTCGCGTAACTACCGTTAAAGAAGCGGTCGCTCCCTATGGGACGGTGACTCGCCCGGCGGTTGAACTCATCAATCCCTTACCGGTAGAGGTTCCGATTCTCAAGGTGGAAATCCGGGATTTAGCCGAGCGGCGGCTGGTGACGGTCATCGAGATTCTGTCGCCGGCCAATAAGCGGGGCAAGGGCTTCGAGGCGTATGTCGAGAAACGGATCAGCCTGCTGCAAACGGACACCCATCTGTTGGAGATTGACCTACTGCGGGGCGGGCAACGCCTGCCCCTGACCGGCGGCGAACTCCCGCCCGCGTCCTACTACGTCTTTCTAAGCCGCTTCAACCGCCGCCCCCGCACGGAGGTCTGGCCCGTCCAACTGCGGGATACGCTGCCCACCGTGCCGGTTCCGCTGCTACCGCCCGACCCGGATGTACCGCTGAGTTTGCAGAAAGCGGTCGATGATTGCTTCGAGTTGGTCGGCTATCACGACTATCTGATCGATTACACACAGCCACCCCCCCCGCCGCCGTTGGCTGAAACCGAGGCGGCCTGGGTAGCGACGGTCGTCGAGAAACAGAATCGGTAAACTGATTGTGAAAATCTTACTGCTTGCGCCCTACTACACCGGTTCCCACGCGGCCTGGGCCGAGGGATACGCTCGATCCAGTCGCCACCATATCGACAGGCTCACCTTGCCGGGCCGTTTCTGGAAATGGCGGATGCACGGCGGGGCCGTCACCCTGGCCCGCAAATTTCTGGCCTCGGACTTGAGGCCCGACCTCATCCTGACCACCGACATGCTCGATTTAACCACCTTTCTGGCCCTGACCCGGCCCCGCACGGCCCCCATCCCCACGGCCATCTATTTCCACGAAAACCAGTTGACCTACCCCTGGTCTCCCACAGACCGGGACATCGCCCAAAACCGGGACAAACATTACGGCTTCATCAATTACGTCTCGGCGCTGGCCGCCGATGTGGTTCTATTCAACTCCGGCTACCATCGAGACAGTTTTTTAACGGCCTTGCCCACCCTGTTGAAACATTTTCCTGATTACCGGGAACTGCAAACGGTCGAACAGATTCGAGCCAAGAGCCAGGTTTTGCCGTTGGGTTTGGACTTGCGCCAGCTTGATGAATTTGGGCCGGGCCAGACCGATAAAAATGAAGATAAAAATGGGAAACCGCTGCTGCTGTGGGGGCATCGCTGGGAGTATGACAAGGGTCCCGCCGAATTTTTCGAGGCTCTGACCATTCTGTCCGACCGGGGTCTGGATTTTGACCTGGCCGTGTTGGGCGAGAATTTTAGCCAGCAGCCGCAGGTATTTCTGGCGGCTAGGGAGAGGCTGGCCCGGCACATCGTTCAATTTGGGTATGTCGAGTCGGGGGCCGAGTACGCTCGCTGGCTGTGGCGGGCCGATATTCTGCCTGTTACCTCCCACCAGGATTTTTTCGGAGCCAGCCTGGTTGAGGCCCTCTACTGTGATACGTTGCCTCTGCTCCCCAAACGGCTGGCCTATCCCGATCTCATCCCCGCCGAGTTTCACCCCCGCTGTTTCTACGACGATTTCGAGGATTTGCTCGCTCGTCTCAGCCAGGCCATCACGGATATTGACCAAACGCGCCGCTTTAGCCTGCGCCCGGTGGTCGCTCAATACGATTGGCAGGAACAGAGCCAACGGTACGATGAATTGCTTCAAGGTTTGGTGAGTGCTACAGCGGATTAGGGTGGATTAGGAAAGAAGCGGATCGAAACAGGGTGAAATCCGCTGTTTTCTCGATCCGTTGTAGTGGTTTGAGTCAAAACGTAAAACGCAAAACGTAATGATTGACTTGTGAAAAAGTCTTACGTTTCACGTTTTACGTTTTACGCGGCCCTTTTTCAACTGAAATGAAAAACTGCCAAACTATTCCCAACCCTACGCCTCTTGCGCGGCCAGGGCCGCAATGGCCGCTTCGTGCATGGCCCCGTTGCTGGCGACGACGCCGCGATTGTCATTCATGCGGAAGTGGGAGGCGAAATCGAGGGGCTTCCCGTGCATATCAGTCACCTGACCGCCCGCTTCCTGAATAATCAAAGCCCCGGCAGCGTGGTCCCAGATTTTCTCCCGATAATCGGGCGACTTGGGTGAGGGCAGCCGCAGGTAGAGGGAAGCATCGCCCCGGGCGACGGCCCCATATTTGGCCTGGCTGTCCATCCGCAGCGAGGGCTGGCTGATGCCGGCCGCTTTGGCCACCGACTCCTGGCGGGAGTGGTCGCCGTGGCCCGACTCGACGCTCTCGACGAAGCGGGCCTTTGATTTGTCAGTCTGCGGCACGACGGCGATGCTGGTGAACGCGCCGCCGCTCAACGGTCCCATCACCGCCCCTTCACCCCGCACGGCCACGAAGAGGGTGCCCACCTCGCTGTCCGGGTCGCTC
>CAZWZZ010000687.1:0-4030 GCA_964638395.1 uncultured Caldilineaceae bacterium | reverse complement strand
ATACGGCTACCGCCTACTCAGGATGCGTTTGTCGCTCAACTGCGTAACTCCTAAGCAAATCGATTAGAGGAATCGACATGGCAGATGGACCCGTTCAATTAATTGTAGCAGCCTTTAACGACGAAAAGGCGGCCAAACAGGCTTTAAGGCAGCTCAAAATCGCCAAATGGGCAGGACTGATTGGCATCAAAGAGGCCGCCGTCATCAGGCGAAAATAAGAAGTATAATCGTAGCAAGAGAAATTTTTATCTCGTTCCAACGTTCCACGTTGGAATGAAGCCAGAACGCTCCAGCGTTCCGCTCCCCACTCCGTCGTCGTCCCCGGCTTCACGTGGGCAGTGGGACGCCGGAACGTCCCGTTGTCATTCCCCCGCCGGAGCGGGGGAACGAGTAAAGAGCCTCTATATTTGTGGCCTTCTGATCTCGTTTCTCGCTCAGTTTGTTGGACCTTTTCCAGGTCAACCTCGTCGAACGATCAAGGATAAACAACAGCCATCGGGCGATCGCCCGATGGCTGTTGTTTAATAGACCCGTTCCTGAATAAGAAAGTGACGCCCAACCGATTTACCGATTTGTAGGACGCAGATAAACGCAGATTACTCAGATTTTTAATATTTTCATCCGCGTTTATCTGCGAAAATCTGCGTCCCATTTTTCACGTCTCCTATTGGGGAACGACTCTAATGTGATCCCCAACTCTCAATCCCCCCCCGGCTCCGGCGTGGGCGTGGGGTCGGGCGCTTCGGCATCGAGTTGGAAAGCGGGCACAATCGTTGTGCGGATGGTGACCGGCGCGTCCATGCGCTCACTCAACGTTTCTTGAATATCGGTCAAGACCGTTTGAGTGAGCTGGGTCTCATCAAAGGTCATCAGGCCGGCCTCGATGACAAATCCGGTCTCGGTGCGCTCAACGACGATCCGCTCCACCTGAGCCGCCCGCCTGGCCATTTCCCCGGTAAACAGATCCCCCAGGCGGCGACGCTGGTCGAAAGCTTCGTAACTTTGTTGTTGGCCGGGGATGACGATAGCTTGAATCGTGACCGGCCCGCCCACCGCCGCCTCAAGCTCCCGCTCGATTTGGGTAATCACCCAGGAGGGCAAGGTGTTGCCCACAATGTCGATGATAATCCCGTCGATGATGAAGCCTTCTTTATCTCTGGTAATCGTCAGCTCCTCGACCAGGGCGGATCGGGCGACCAGTTCGTTTCTAAAGATTCGCTCCACACTGGCTTGCCGGTTGAGCTGCCTGACCGTGCCGACCGTGGCCACGGTTAAAATCAAAGCGACCACCCCCAATGAGACCAGCGTCACCTTTAGCCCCCGGAGCAGCTCACCCCGCTCCGCACGGGCCGGTTGGAAGCCCAGAGCCAGAAAAATACCCGCCGCCGCGAAAATAATGGCAATCAAGTTGGTCGTAAACAGAAGCATCGCCCCGGAGGCAATATCCAGTTGGGAGGTGCCCAGCCCAAAGCCGACCACACACAGCGGCGGAACCAGAGCGGCGGCGATGGCCACACCCGGCAGGGCGGCAGCCACCTCTTTCCGGCTGAGGGCATAACCGGCGGCCGCCCCGGAAGCCAGGGCTACCAGTAAATCGAGCAGAGTGGGAGCGGTGCGGCCTAAAATTTCAGGGGTGGCCGTATTGATCGGCGAGATGAGGGTCATCGCCACCCCGACGAAAATGGCCAGGGCAATCCCTTGCGTGGTGGCTTCAGCCGCCGTGCGCAACAGCGATAAATTGCCGTTGACAATAGCCATCGCCATCGCCAGAATAGGACTCATCAACGGGGCGACCAGCATGGCCCCGATGATGACGGCGGCGCTATTTTGCAGCAAACCCAGGCTGGCAATCATCGCTGCCAGGGTAATCAACACGAAAAAATCGACCGTGGGTTGGGCCGCGCTCCGCATCTGCTCGTAGACTTCGGCCTGCCGCCCCACGGTCAGAACCGGCAGGGCATCACTAAACGCGGCCCAGAAACGGCGCAGCCAGGTTTGGTCGCCAACCTGATACCCTTTGACGATGAAGGTTGGGGTGGCGGTCGCGGCGGCTACCTCCGGGGGTAAGCCCCCAAAAAAGGTCTGCTCCAACGCTCCCTGGTTAGAGGCCCCCAAACACAGCAGATCGGCCTGCCTGGCCCCGGCTAAAATACCGGTCTTGATCGTACCGACTTCAATAATACGTTGGGTTACAGACAGGCCGTTCTGTAGCTCATCCACGGTGGCCTGTAACGTAGCCTGTGCCTGAGCCTCCCCCTCGGACGTGAGCGGCTCGGTGACCATATGCGCTACGCGCACCTCACGACCGGTCGCCTGCGCCAAATCTCTGGCCAGGGCCAGGGCGACCGGGGCGTGCGGTCCTCCGGCGGTCGGAACCAGCACCCGCTCGATAGTATCAGGCAGGTGGCCGTGCAGGATGGCCACATCACAGCGTGCCCATTTGAGGATGGCGTCAAGTGTCGCCTCGCCGCCATCTTGGCTTGAGGGTACGTCCGGGTTCCAGCCCAGCAGAAGCAGATTAACCCCCTCTTCTCTGACTGTTTCCAAAAGGCCCGCCTCGATGGTGGGGGCCAGGCGCACCAACGGCCTCACCTCGACATCGGATGTATCCACCCGTTGGATTAAAGCGGCCAGCTTCTCCCACTCGGTCTGGGCCGTCTCCTGCTTCAAGTGGGGTGAGATTTGCTCGGCCAGGGTCAACACCGTGACCACAAAAAGCCGCCCCTGGCGGGCGTGGGCTATTTTGCGGCCCGCCTGTAACAGGGCCGCGGCCATATGGGGATCGGTCACGGCCACCATTACCACCGGCCCGGCGGTCTCATCCCGGTCGGCAGTCGTCGGCTGGCCGATGACTATTTCTTGGCGGCGCATGGCCAGGCCGCCCCGACGAGCATACACCAGATAAAAAATAGCTCCCACCCCACCCCAGATCGCCCCGGACCACCAGACCGGGCCGGGGAGGTTGAACAGCAGCACCACAGCAATGGCCACTGTCAGCCAGGGAAAAAGAGGATGAAAGGGCAGCTTGGGGGAGCGATTCTCCGGCAAGCGGGGTGTGGCCCGCACCGCATCCGGCCCATGCACGGCAGCGGTCACCGACAGGAAGGCCATTGCCGCCAGCCCGACCAGAGTCACTACCTCCCAGGCCATAATCAACCCCATGCTAAAGATAACCAGCAAGACCAGCGGCAGGCGATGGAGATTGTGGGCCTGCATGAGGCGCTTGAACCGCTCCGGGAGGAAGCCATCCTCGGCCAGAGCCTCGACCAGGCCGAGACTGCCGATGAGACCCTGGTTGAGGGCAATGAGGTTGATTAACAAGCCAAACCCGGCATACAGCAAGATGGTCAGACTCCGGGGCAGGAGAACCGTCTCACCTAAGATTTCGATCAGCGGCGTTAAGGATAGGGGCAGGCTGCCATAACCGAACAAGGCCAGCCCGGCCAGGAAGCCAAACAGCGTAACCCCGCCCACGGTCAGCAGCAGGGCCGGAAGCAGGGTTTTGGTCGGTCGCCGAATTTCGTTGCGGAAATTGAGAATGAAATATAATCCCCACAAGCTGGCCATCAGCAGGGTGGCCAAAGGGAGGACTTGCCGGGTATCGTGTACCAGACGAATCGGCAGATCAGGAGCTGCCGGCTCGATCAACGTGCGGAGGATGACTATCAGAAGGATGGACAGACCGAGGTAGATGTAGTTGCTCCGGGAGCGCCAGGACCAGGTGGTGCCGACTAAATTACTGATGGTCACCAGGCCGGTCAGGGCCACGGTCAGCAACGGTAAATCGAGCGACAGGTCAAAATATTGTTCTGTCAGGAGGTTGATATGCAGGGCCGCCCCCCAGCCGAAGAGGGCGATGAGGCAGGCATAGCCCCCCAGTAACAGCCAGCCGACGCCGTAGGTCAACCAGACCAGGCCGGAGGCGTGGGCCAGGCCATACACGCCATGCTCATCCAGGGTGACCGCGGCCCGTTCGGCGTAGGTCAGGGTCAGCGGCAGGGCCAGGAGGCCGAATATCAGGAAGGGCAAT
>CAZWZZ010000686.1:1493-4051 GCA_964638395.1 uncultured Caldilineaceae bacterium | reverse complement strand
ATCAATCTTGTCATCCGAGATTTTTTGCTTGAGGTCATTGATAATTTTAGTAACCTGCATTCGGTCAGAAGCATCAGGTTTTAATTCCAGGTATTTTTCAAAATCAGAGATGGCTTGTTCCATCTGATTAGTTTCTTGATAAGCTAATCCCCGATTGTAATAGGTGTCTACATTGTTAGGGTCTAATTCTATAACTTTTTCATAATCAATAATTGCTTCCTTTTTATTACCAGAGTCGTGATACGCCAATCCTCTGTCGTGATATATACGGGGATCATCTGGGCTTAACAAAATCGCTTGGGTGTAGTTTGAGATGGCTAGTTTCAAGTGATTTTCAAAATCATGAAACTTTGCTGTATCGTGGTAGACTCCACCAAGTTCGTGATAAGCCTCGGAATATTCTGGATTTACTTTAATAGCCTCTGTAAAATTATAAATAGCTCTCTCTGGATTATCATAATCATAATAAACTTTACCTTTAGATACATAAACTTCTGCATCTTTTGGACTCAGAATAAGAACTTCATCGTAACGTCTAATGGCGAGCTTTAGATCACCGAGAGCATGATGAAAATTTGCTAATGTTAACAAAAAAAGTCGATTTGTTGGCATTAGTTGGACGGCTTTTTTGCAGTCACGAACAGCCTGCTGGAAGTTTTTTGCCTCGTAGTGAGCATTCCCACGGAGATAGAAAAGCATACTATCCTTTTCGCCTAGCTTGATAGCATATGTATAATCTGAAATCGCTTCCTTCAAGCTACCTAAATCATGATATAGTTTACCACGTATGTAGTAGAGTAATTTATGTTTTGGGTTAGTCTCAATAGCTTTTGTATAAATAAAAACTCCCTTGGCTAGTTGATTTGAGGTACGATAAAATTCATTCAAAATAGAATGAACAGCAATATTATCAGGGTCTAGGTTAATAACTTTGTTATAATTTTTTATGGCATCTTCAATATAACCAGCTTCGTTCAGAACATTTCCTAACTCATAGTATAACTGTGGATTTGCTGGACGTAGTTCTGTGACTGAAGAGTAAATGCTGATTGCTCGAGTTAGATTGTCAGAAGCATGATATGCCCTAGCTAGTCCAATATGAGCATCTACACCTTCAGGGTGCAAATCAATAGCTTTTAGATAATCTTTAATGGCCTGAGACCAATACCCCAACTCATAACAGGCATTTCCTCTGTCAAGATAAGCTTTGAAGTTTTTTGGATTCTGCTCCACGAATGAACTATGATGACCAATCTCTGGCCCAACACTTACGAGATATTCCAGCAATGAGCGATGAACGAAAATATAGCCTCCACCGATTTTTCGTAATAGGAGACGGTCTACAGCATAATCGAGCAGAGATTCAGGATTCCAAAAGATATTATCAGACAGCCTCATTACAAAACGAAGTGTGAAATGTTGAATGAAAGCAAAACCGCCAAATTTTAATCCATTCTTAAAGCTAAATATTACAGCCAAAAATATCCCCGCAATTCCTGAAATATAAAAACTATACCCAAACCCTATAAAATCCCGAAATAGCTGAAGGCTATTAGAACTTCCAATAGTAGTCACTATAAATGCTAATACAATAGCCAATCCGACAAATGGTCCATAAATTAATCCGTACAGCACACTAACCATTGTGACGATTAATGCATTCTTTAATGATTGCCAAATACCTTGATTAAATTCGTTCTTTTCTTTTACTGAGCGACTATGAACACCCCTCTCTAATGCATTCGCTACACTTATCGTTAAGTTGGTATAAGCTATTACAGAATGTTGTCTGCCGCCTTTAAATTTATGTCGCCATATAACTATACGAGATTTTACCTCACTGCGGATTGCTTCTAATGACCACTCTAAAGCCTCCACAGTAGCAATTTGTTCTTTTGTGATTTCTTTATGTTTTATTATTCCTAGAGTTGCCCCTATTACTGCTCCTCCTATTACAAAAAATGCAAATACAATTATTCGAAAGTAAAGTCCGGTGAAGGGCAGATCTGACATCAAGGGGGCTGTTCGAGTTAGATATGCGATGATTTCTACAAGAATCGTTGCTGAAATGAGTCCAGTCAATAAACCAATAAGTAAACCGATCACTGTTCGAGATAAAATAGTATAGAACCATAATTGCTTCGGTGTTTGTAGCCAACTAGGTTTTATACTTTCGTTTAGAAAGATTGATTGATTATGTTTAGACATTCGCTCGGCCAGCCAGGCCAGCCACCGTTTCGTATCCTCATCGCTATAGGGCTTCTCCTTCTGCTGCACCCGCTCCCGTCGCTCCAACACAGGCAGGGCGGGGTCGGGATACAGCACCTCCCGCGTCAACATCTCCTCGACGTAGGTGGCGAAGAGATGCTGCTGCCGGGCCGCGACCGTCTCGAACTGACCCAACTCGGCCACCGATTTGCCCCGGTAGGCCAGGCTGATGATGCTCAACATCAGCGGGGATTGGGTCAACTCTTGAAAGGCGGGGTCGTGATGGACATCCAACATCTCCCGGACGGCGGCCAAATCCCGGCGGGCCAGGTACGCCTCGATCTGGGCCG
>CAZWZZ010000686.1:0-1393 GCA_964638395.1 uncultured Caldilineaceae bacterium | reverse complement strand
TCCAGCAGCATCGTCGTTTTGCCCGCCCCCGGCGCGCCCAAAATCAGCAGTCGCCGCCCGGCCTGCTCAAACACGCTCAACAGCGACGTGCCCGGATCAAGCCGCTGCCGGGGGTGGTCGCCCTGCTCCACCTCCACACCCCACGGGTAGACGGCCTCAGCCCGCCGCTCCAGCCCCACAGCCACCAGCTCCGCCCCGTGCAGCGATTGGGTCAACACCCCTTCCACCCACGTCTCCCGGACTTTGGTCAACATCGCCTGCCGGTTCCGCTCAAAGCGGGCGCTGGTCAGGCTGTCAAAGCGGTTCTCGATTTTGGTCTCAAGGGTGACATTGCCCCCGGCTGCGATGTTGCCTTCGACATTGCCCTGGACATTGCCGAGATTGATCTGGGGGTCTGGATTGGCGTTGGGGGCTGGTTGATCGGACATTAATCTCTCCTCACAGAAAATAGTCGTAACCGATTACACGTAATTCATAAAGCCAGTGGACGGATGGTGTCGCCGGTTGGTGAACGGATAGGTAGCGGATTAACGGATAGGACAGCCAGAAATTGTGACGATCCGTTAATCCGTTCTTTATCCGTTTACCGATAGCCGATTCGGTCGGCCCGATTACTGTAACACACGTTCGCCGGATAATCACTGGCGAAACGCTGAAGAAATAATGGAAGATTGGAAGATTGGAAGGCTGGAAGATTGGGCCTGTGCCTGATACCCAACCTTCCAATGCTTCCACCCTTCCAAGCGGCCTAAAATCGACCCCAAACCAAACTGCACCCCATTCACACCTCCGCCTTAACCAAAATCGCATACCGCACCTTCAACCGGGCCGGTAGCGCATAATACTCGGCCGCCCGGCAGGTGACGACCAGACGGGGCTGGTAGGCTTCGATGAAGCCATTCAGCGCCGCCAGACAGGTCGCCCGGCGGTCGGGCGTGACCCTCTCCAACCCGGACAGGGCCAGCAGCAGCTCCCCCTGTCCCAACCAGTCCGTGGCTCTGGCGGCGGTCAGGTCGTAATCGGGGCCGGTCAGGGTGGCCACCAGCCAGGCGGCCAGCGAGTCGCCCCCGGCCCGTGATCGACCGTGGCCCGCTTGAACCACGTACTGCTCCCAGGCCGCCAACGGGGCCAGCAGCGGCAAGGGCGCGGCGTGATCCTGGGCCGCCCGGTTCAGCGCCCCCTGCATCACTCCGGCCACAATCGAGCGACGGCCTCCCTCCGGCTCACCGAGGAGCAGCAGCCGTTGATCGCTGGCCCGGCGGAACAGATCACCTACCTGGGTGTTGGGCGGCAGCGGTTGGCTATCCGCCCGGCTGGGGGGTGACGGCACGCCCCACGGATCAGACTCAACGGCCTGGGGATGGAGTTCCAGGGCGTAGGTCGACGCTCCCGG
>CAZWZZ010000685.1:0-4062 GCA_964638395.1 uncultured Caldilineaceae bacterium | reverse complement strand
AGGGGGCCAGCCACAACCCCCGCTCGACGGTGGGAACCGTGACCGAGATTTATGACTACTTGCGGCTGCTCTACGCCCGCGTGGGTCGGCCCCACTGCCACGTCTGCGGGCGAGAGGTCAACGTTCAGACCTCGCAACAGATCGTGGAGGCCATTATGGCCAAGCCGGAGGGCAGCCGGATTATGATTTTGGCGCCGCTGGTACGGGAGCGGAAGGGGGAGCATAAGGCTGTTTTTGATGACATCCGCAAGGCCGGTTTTGTGCGGGTGCGGGTCAACGGTGAGATTCGGGATTTGGATGAGATCATCGAGCTGGAGCCGTACCAGATGCACACCATCGAGGTGGTGGTGGATCGCCTGGTCATTCGGCATGATGATGAAGAAGACAGCAGCGACGCCGCTCGGCTGGCCGACTCGGTGGAGACGGCGCTCAAGCTGGGGGATGGGGCGCTCATCGTTTATGACGTTACCGACCGGGACAAACCGTGGGATCGCCTCTTTAGCGAGCATTTCGCCTGCCTCCATTGCGGTATCAGCCTGCCGGAGATCGAGCCGCGTACCTTCAGCTTCAACAGTCCCCACGGGGCCTGCCCCACCTGCGACGGTCTCGGCGTCAAGTTGGAGGTTGATCCCGACCTGCTTCTCAACCCGGAACGGACGCTGGCCGAGGGAGCTATCCGGCCCTGGGCCAAATATACGCGGGGTCAGCAGAAGAAAGATGGCTATTACGCTCAACTGGTCGCGTCTATGGCTAACCATTACGAGTTGCCACTGGAGGTGCCGCTGGCCGATTTTACGCCGAAACAGAAGGACATCATCCTCTACGGCGGACGGGCCGGGGAGCGGATTCAGTTGAGCTACGTCAACGCCGAGGGGCAGCGACGAACCTACGCCACCGAGTTCGAGGGCATCATCCCCCACCTCCAACGCCGCCACAAAGACGCGGCCAAGGCCAACAACCATCAAACGACGACCGAGATCGAGCGTTTTATGTCAAACCGCACCTGCCCGGCCTGTGGCGGCCACCGGCTACGGCCCGAAGCTCTGGCCGTGACCGTGGCCGGGTTGGGTATCCACCAGGTCAGCGATTTGACCATCAGCGAGGGGCTGGCCTGGTTTCGAGCGTTGGAGGGCAACTCGACCCCCTCCCAGCCTCCCTCTCAGAGGGGGAGGGGCGAAAACCTTCCCCCCGGTGACGACCAAAGGAAGGATCGAGAGGGGGGAAGTGGCCCACAAACCACAGGACCCGAAAACCAACTGACCTCACGCCAGCAGTTGATCGCGGCCCAGATTCTCAAGGAAATCGGAACGCGGCTGCAATTTATGGAGGATGTGGGGCTACAATATCTGACCCTCAGCCGGGCGGCGACGTCCCTCTCCGGTGGGGAGGCACAGCGCATCCGGCTGGCGACGCAGATTGGCTCCCAGTTGATGGGCTGCCTCTACATTTTGGATGAGCCGAGCATCGGCCTCCACCAGCGGGACAACGAGCGGCTGATTAGGACGCTGAAGGGTATCCGCGATCTGGGCAATACCGTTTTGGTGGTGGAGCATGACGAGGATACGATGCGGGCCGCCGATTGGCTGGTGGAGATGGGGCCAGGGGCGGGCAAAAATGGGGGCGAGGTGGTCGGGTCGGCGGCGCGAGACCGCTTTCTGGCCGAGAGTAGCTCTATGACGGCCCAATATTTGCGGGGGGAGAAGGCGATTCCGGTTCCCCCAAAACGGCGGGCCGGAAACGGTAAGGCCATCGTCGTGCGCGGGGCCAGGGAGAACAACTTAAAAAATCTCGACGTTGAGTTTCCGCTGGGCAAATTCATCTGCGCCACCGGCGTCAGCGGCAGCGGCAAGAGTAGCCTGGTCATCGAAATTTTGTACAAAAAACTGGCCCAGGTGATGTACCGGGCCGTGGCCAAGCCGGGCCAGCACGACCGTATCGAGGGCATCGACCTGATCGACAAAGTGGTGGAGATCGACCAAAGCCCCATCGGGCGGACGCCGCGCAGCAACCCGGCTACCTACACCGGCCTCTTTACCCCCCTGCGGGACCTGTACGCCAGCCTGCCGGACAGTAAGCTGCGGGGCTACAAGCCGGGTCGTTTCAGCTTCAACGTCAAGGGGGGGCGTTGCGAGGCTTGCCAGGGAGATGGCATCATCACCATCGAGATGCAGTTTTTGCCGGATGTATACGTGCCCTGCGAGGTATGCCACGGTCAGCGGTACAACCGGGAGACGTTGCAAATCAAATATAAGGGTAAGAACATCGCCGAGGCGTTGGAGATGACGGTCGATGAGGCCCTGGAGTTTTTCTCCAACATCCCCTCGATCCGCACCAGGTTGGAGACGCTGCACGCGGTCGGGCTGGGCTACGTTCATCTGGGCCAACCGGCCACCACCCTATCCGGGGGCGAGGCCCAGCGTATCAAGCTCTCCAAAGAGTTGAGCCGCCGCTCGACCGGGAAGACGTTCTACATTTTGGATGAGCCGACGACCGGCCTCCACTTTGCCGACATCGAACGGCTGCTGGCCGTCTTGGGGCGGCTGGTCGATACCGGCAACACCGTGGTCGTCATCGAGCATAATCTGGATGTGATTAAGAGCGCCGATTGGCTGATCGACATTGGCCCGGAGGGAGGGTACGGTGGCGGGCGCATCGTCGCCGCCGGGACGCCGGAGCAGATCGCCGCCCACGAGGGCAGTTACACCGGTCAGTGGTTGAAGCGACTGTTGAAGGTGGGGGTGGGGTGAAGAAAGAACCCCGGACCTCTACGAAAGATACCCTTTCTGCCGGACCGCGATAACGCCGCCGATGAGGAGCAGGACAATCAGCCCGAAGGCAACGCCGATAAAGTATAAATTTGTGGCCTGGCCCCGGCCGGAGACGGGGAGTAACGTATCGCTGGAGGCCGGCTGAGCCGCCGCGCTGCGGGCGGCTGCAATTTTTTCCGCGCCGGTGTCGGTCTCGGCCCGGGCATCCCCGGCCACTTCACCCAAGAAGAAGCGGCCCTCCCCGGCATAGGTAAATTCATAGATTTTACCCTCTTCGGCCTCAAAGCTATAGGTCGCCCCAACCGGCTGCCCCTCGCCCACGGCTGTCCCCCGATATTCACAATCGGCGATCAATTGCACATCCATCGACGGGCAGAAGTCATGGTCATCCGGTTTGAACATAATCCACAAATCTTGGGCGCTACAAAATCCTTGGGGACTGTTGTAGTCGAATTCTATGTTGTGCCCACTACAATTTCTCACCCGCAATAGGGAACCGGTAGCCGGAGGATAAAGGAAGCTCGACTCAATGTCGGGGTCATTCAAGGGGGAGCCTAAGCCATTCATCAAAGTGACGGTTGGGCCGACATAGTCGGTGTAGTTGCTGTCGCTGTTGACTTGACGAATGACTAATTGATAGGTGCCATCGAGGAAGAGGCGCGTATCCAACCGGGCCAGGTTGCCGTTGACGACCGGGGAATACCCCGTGGCCACCCAGGCCAAGTTATCGCCGCTCTTGAGGAACAGTTCATATTTGAGGAAGTCGGGGAAATGAACTGTCCCGGTCACTGTCACCATGCCTGACAATGTTTGACCCTCGTCGGGATTGGTGATGAAAACCTGTTCAGGTTCTTGGGAGGTCTCCTCCTGGGCTAATACGGCAGGCGTATCCGTCCCCACAGATACAACAATCCCCACCAGAAAAATAACTACCGCCAGTCGCCATAGCTGATATCTCATAACCCGATCCTTCCTTCGTCTTGGTTGAATTGGTTGATGGCATGCCACCAATCATTTGGATTTTTTACAGCGTCTCTTTTTGTCTACATGACATAAAGAGACTTCACATAAAATTATAACATAATAATTCAATATTGAGAAAGTTGTGAGGCGAAATTTTTTTGGGGAGATCAACAAATCAGGTTAAGCGGCAGAGCCGTCCGCAAAAATCAGTAGGCGCAATTCAATGTCGTTAAGTTAAGGAGCAGCCCGAGTAGGTGAGCGTAGCGAAACCGTATCGAGGGGTGCAGGCTGGTCCCGAATCGTCGGCTGAGCCGCACCCCCTTCGACACTC